>CBFGOS010000089.1:0-7789 GCA_965650425.1 uncultured Lysobacter sp.
TCGTGCGGCGCTCCAGCGGCGCGAGCGCGGGCTGACGGCCACGCCGGCAGTGGTACGGCAGCTCGGGGGCGCCTCGTCCCAGCGTCCTCTGAGCGCCTTCGCGGAGCGGGCACGCCCCTGGGATGCCCACCGCGCAGTTGTCAGCGGCGCGGCTGGGCCCCTGCCTGCGCCTTGGCGAGCTCGCGTGCCAAGTCGGCGCGGCGCACCGGCGCATCGAGCAGGAACACTTCCACCCCGTGCGCCGGTACGGTCGCCGTCAGCGCGCCGCCTTCGGCCACGGTGACCTCACCGCCACCGATCGCCGCATGCCAACGGCCGGCCTGCACGTAGCGACGCTCGCTGAAGGTGGTAGGCGCATCGCCCTTGTTGAGCAGCACCAGCGCGATCTGCGCCTGTCCGCCCTGCTGGTAGACGCGGTAGAACGCGCCGCGGTCGCCCGCCATCTCCAGGTTGAGTTGCAGGCCGCGCTGCAGCGCGGGCGACTGCGCGCGCACGTGCGCGATGCGCTTGAGCGGCGCGTAAATGGCACTGCGCGACGCCGCGTCGATGCGCGCCTGTCCGTAGTAGTTGCGGTTGCCCGCGTGTTCCGCCGTGCCACGTTCGAAACCGGTTTCCGAGCCGTAGTAGATCACCGGAATGCCGCGCGCGGTGAACAGGAAGTTGTGCGCGTCGATGAAGCCCTCGTCGCGGGCATCCAGCCGCGCCATGTCGTGATTGTCGTAGAAGGTCATCAGCTCGTACGGGTTCTGGTACGGGCCGTCTACCAGGTACAGGCGCTCGGCGATGCGCTCGAAGCCGCCGCCCTTGCGGCCAAACACCTCTGCCAGCCGCTCCTTCAGCGGGAAGTCCAGCACGCTGACGCCCGCGTTGTGCGGCAGCGTGTGCGCAGCGATCGTCGCGGCATCGTGGTCGAACGCCTCGCCGAACATGAAGAAGCCGGGGTGCTTGTCGCGGATGCGCGTGGTGAAGGCGTGCCAGAACGCATGTGGCATCCACGGGATGGTGTCGATCCGGAAGGCATCCGCGCCCTGGTCGATCCACTGCGAATACGCACCGACGAAGTACTCGAGTACCTCGGGGGAGTTCTCGTTGATGTCCGACAGCTGCGCGAGGCCGGGCTGGGTGTTGTACCAGCGGTGCAGTGGGTTGCCGGCGGGATCGAGCTGCGTCGGGTGAAGGTTCTGGTGGTCGGCAAGCAGGGTGCCGTCGGAGGCGTAGATCTCGCCGAACTTGGGCTGGTCCACCGGCATGGTGTACGCAGGTGAGCCGTGGTTGGCGACGATGTCGAGCACCGTCTTCAGGCCCTGCTGCTCCAGGCCCGCGGTGAGCCCGGCGAAGTCGAGGCCGGGGCTGGGCAGGTGTTCGTCGAGCTTGTAGAAATTGACGCCCCAGTAGCCGTGGTAACCGGTCTTGCCTCGGTCGGTGAACATCCCGCCCCACGCCACGGCGTCGCCACCGGTGAACGCTTCGTCCGGGTTGTCGACGATGGGCGTCAGCCAGACCGCGCCAAAGCCCATGTCACGGATATAACCGGCGTTGTCCAGCAGGCCCTTGAAGTCCCCGCCGAGGTAACCGACGTTGTCGCTGCGGCCAGCGGGCGCGCCCGGCACCGGACGGTCGAAGGTGCGACGCAGGGGATCGGGACCGCCTTGCGTACGCTGGTCGTTGCCTGGGTCGCCGTTGACGAAGCGGTCGGTCAGCACGAAGTACACGGCGTCCGCGGCCATCGGCTCGGTCGTGCCGTAGAACTGCGCGTGGACGCCAGCTTCGTCGCTGCCCTGGTGCGGACGCGGGCCGTGGCCTTCATGAAGGCTGGCGCAGGCCGACAGCACCAGGGCGGCAACGCTGGCCGCCAACGTCGCGCGTCCTCGGCCCAGCCGCGACTGCATCGCCCTGGCGGTCGCGCCAATCGGCGCGGTGAGCGCGGCCGGAGCTACGCCCCGCTGAGAAGCGCGGCGCGCGGGTTGCAGATCGTTCTTTGAAGCGGACGGATGCATGCGACCTCCTCAGTGCGCGCCGGCGACAGCGGGTGCGGTGGACACGACCGGCTCGGGCACGCGCAACACACACAAGCCCGCCAGCACCAGGCTGACGCCGCCGATCAGCAGCGCGTAGATCGGCTGGTTGGCGAACAGGCCCTTGACCATCAGCCCCAGCAGGCTCACCGCCACCAGCTGTGGAATGACGATGAAGAAGTTGAAGATGCCCATGTACACGCCCATCTTCGCCGCGGGCACGCTGTCGGACAGCAGCGCATACGGCAGCGACAAAATCGATGCCCAGGCGAAACCGACGCCGACCATCGACAGCAGCAGCCACTTCGGATCGTCGATCACCAGCATCGAGAGCAGGCCTGCCGCGCCCAGCAACGCATTGACCAAGTGGCTCATGCGCAGACCGATCCGGCGCACCATGCCGGGGATCAGTACCGCGGCCAGCGCCGCGAAGCCGTTGTAGGCGGCAAACAGCACGCCGACCCAGTTTGCGCCTTCGTTGTACGCCGCCGAGGCCGGGTCGGTGGTGGCGTAGTGCACCGAAGTCACCGCGGGCGTGGTGTAGATCCACATCGCGAACAGGGCGAACCACGAGAAGAACTGCACCACCGCGAGTCGCCGCATTGCGCGGGGCATGCCATGCAGGTCCTGCATGATGTGCGCGAGCATGCCGTCCGGGCGGGTACGCATTGCCAGCAGCAACAACGCACCGTAGGCGGCGATGCCGCCGGCCAACACATACAGCTGCTTGTCCAGGCCGAAGCGCGCCACCGCGAACCAGCCTGCCAGCCCCAGCACCAACGCGGCCACCGCCAGCGACGTCCAGCGGCTCAATCCGGCACCGGCATCGCGGCGCACTGCCGCCAAGGCGGGTTCATGGTCATCGAACGCCGCCAGCTGCTGGGGTGAGTATTCCCGCGTGCGCACCACGGTCCAGCTGATCGCGCCCAGCAGCACCACGCCACCCGCGTAGAACGCGTAGCGCACCGTGTCGGGAATCTGCCCCTCGGGCGCGGTGTTGGCTACGCCCAGGTGCTGCAGGATCCACGGCAGCATGCTGGCCACCACCGAGCCGATACCGATGAAGAAGCTCTGCATGGCGTAGCCGGTCGGGCGCTGCGAAGGCGCCATCTGGTCGCCGACGAAGGCACGGAACGGCTCCATCGAAATATTGATCGAGGCATCGAGCAGCCACAGCATGCCGGCGGCGATCCACAGCGCCGGCACGTTGGGGAACAGGAACAGCGCCAGCGACGCGAACACTGCGCCCACGAGGAAGTACGGGCGACGGCGCCCCAGGCCGGTCCAGGTGCGATCGGACAGGTAGCCCACGATCGGCTGCACCAGCAATCCGGTCAGCGGCGCGGCGATCCACAGCAGCGGAATCGCCTCCACGTCCGCGCCCAACGTCTGGAAGATGCGGCTGACGTTGGCGTTCTGCAGCGCGAAGCCGAACTGGATGCCAAGGAAGCCGAAACACATGTTCCATATCTGCCAGAACGAGAGCTGCGGTTTTTGGGTCATGGGCGATCGCCTGGTGGGTGGATGACGCATTGCACAACACGCGGCGCGTGCCTGGCATTGCTTGTAGCACCTGCCGTGGCAGCGTGCGCGGCCATGGTAGAGGCCGGGCCCGCCGCACAAATTTCCCTGCAAACGTATTCATCCGTGGGGCCCGGATTGCATCAACCCGTGCATCGCCGCGGCGTGGAATAGTGGCGCTCCGGCGCGCCAGCACCGCGCCGGCTGGGGAATCGACGGAGATGCAGATGACGAGCAATCGCTGGTGGCGTGGCGCGGTGATCTACCAGATCTACCCGCGCAGCTTCCTGGACACCGACGGGGATGGCGTGGGCGACCTGCCCGGCATCATCCGCAAGCTGGACTACGTGGCCAGCCTCGGCGTCGACGCGATCTGGATTTCGCCGTTCTTCAAGTCGCCGATGGCCGACTTCGGCTACGACATCGCCGACTTCCGCGACGTCGACCCGATGTTCGGCACGCTGGACGACTTCGACCGGCTGCTGGCCAAGGCGCATTCGCTGGGCCTGCGCGTGATGATCGACCAGGTGCTGAGCCACACCTCGGTGGAGCATGCCTGGTTCAAGGAAAGCCGCGAGAGCCGCGACAACCCGAAGGCCGACTGGTACGTGTGGGCGGACGCCCGTCCCGATGGCACGCCGCCGAACAACTGGCTGTCGATCTTCGGCGGCGTGGCGTGGAAGTGGGAACCGCGCCGCGGCCAGTACTACCTGCACAACTTCCTGTCATCGCAGCCGGACCTGAACTTCCATTGCCCGGAAGTGCGCACGGCGATGCTGGACAGCGTGCGGTTCTGGCTAGACAAGGGCGTGGACGGCCTGCGCCTGGACTCGATCAACTTCCCGTTCCATGACGCGCAACTGCGCGACAACCCGCCCAAGCCGGTGGAGGCGCGCACCGGGCGCGGCTTCAGCGCCGACAACCCGTACGCGTTCCAGTACCACTACTACAACAACACGCAGCCGGAGAACCTGGCGCTGCTGGAAGACCTGCGCGCGCTGCTGGACCGGTATCCCGAGGCGACGACGCTCGGCGAGATCTCCTCGGAGGATTCGCTGGCGACGATGGCCGAGTACGTGACCGAGAAGCGCCTGCACATGGGCTACAGCTTCGAACTGCTGGTAGATGACTTCAGTGCGGCGTACATCCGCGGCACCGTGCAGCAGCTGGAAGCGAAGATGGCCGATGGCTGGCCGTGCTGGGCCATCTCCAACCATGACGTGCGGCGCGCGGTGACCCGCTGGGGCGGTCCTTCGCCCCACCCGGCGCTGGCGCCGCAGCTGGTCGCACTGGTGTGTTCGCTGCGCGGCTCGGTGTGCCTGTACCAGGGCGAGGAGCTGGGCCTGCCGGAAGCCGACGTCCCGTACGAAGCGCTGCAGGATCCCTACGGCATCACCTTCTGGCCGAACTTCAAGGGCCGCGATGGGTGCCGCACCCCGATGCCGTGGCGTGACACGATGCACGGCGGCTTTACCGAAGGCGCGCCCTGGCTGCCGGTCTCGGCCGAGCACCGCGGGCGCAACGTGGAGGCGCAGGAGGCCACGCCGGACTCGGTGCTGAACCTGGTCCGCCATTTCCTGCGCTGGCGCAAGGCCCATCCCGCGCTGGTGCTGGGCGACATCCGCTTCCTCGACGCGCCCGAGCCGGTGCTGGCATTCACCCGCGAGCACTTGGGACAACGCATTCTCGTCGCGTTCAACCTGTCCGCGCAGTCGTGTTCGTTCACGTTGCCGACCGGGTTCGCGCCGGCCGCGATCAGCGACCATGGCCTGCTCGCCGGTCACGTGGACCGCGGCACGCTGCACCTGCCTGCGCACGCGGTGTTCTACGCGACGCTGGACTGACGCGGGCCTCGCCACATCAACAGCACGGCAGCGCCGCCGCACCGTCTGTCCCTGGTCGCTGGCCTGCATCCGATTACCTCGCCGACCTCTCGCTGGAGCTGCCCGATGCGTTCGCTGACCGCGGTCTTGCTGTTGCTCGCCGCTCAATTTGCTGGCCCGGCGCATGCCGCCACCGTTGCAGAAGTTGCCTCACCCGGTGGAGTGCTGGCCGCTGCACTCGATCTGCACGAGGGCCGCCTGAGCTATCGCGTGCTCCGCCTTGGTGAGCCCGTGCTTGCACCGTCCGCAATGGGCTTCCAGATCCGGGGCGCGGGCAAGCTCGAGCGCAACCTGGCGCTGACCCACCAGGCCAAGGCCAGTGTCGACCAGACTTGGCAGCAGCCTTGGGGCGAGTCGCGCGAGGTGCGCAATCACTACAACGAACTGCGCGCGCGATTCACCGAGACCATCAAGCCCGGCCGAATCGTCGACGTCGTGTTCCGCGTGTACGACGACGGCGTCGGTTTCCGCTACGAGTTTCCCCGGCAGACGGCGATGGACGAGGTGATCATCGACGACGAGCTCACCGAGTTCGCGATCGCTGCACCGGCCACCGCGTGGTGGATCCCCGCGGGCGAATGGAACCGCTACGAGTACCTGTACCAGCGCACGCCGCTGGGCGAGGTCACGCAGGCGCACACGCCGATCACGCTGCGCACCGAGGATGGGCTGCACCTGGCCTTCCACGAGGCCGCGTTGGTGGACTACAGCGCGATGTGGCTGCGGCGCACCGAGGGCCAGCGCCTCCGCGCGCAGCTGTCGCCTGCCTCGCAGGGCTGGAAGGTGCGGCGTGCGCTGCCCTTCCACACGCCGTGGCGCACCGTGCAGATCGCCGACAGTGCCGCCGCGCTGTACGCGTCTTCGAACCTGATCCTCAACCTCAACGAGCCCAACGCGCTGGGCGACGTCAGCTGGTTCAAGCCGGCCAAGTACATCGGCATCTGGTGGTCGCTGCACCTGGACACGGAAAGCTGGGCCACTGGGAAGAAGCACGGCGCCACCACCGCCAATGCCAAGCGCTACATCGACTTCGCCGCCCGGCACGGTTTCCGCGGCGTGCTGGTCGAGGGCTGGAACCCGGGCTGGGACGGGCAGTGGTTCGGCAACGGCTACGACTTCAATTTCACCCGCGCCACGCCCGACTTCGACATCGAAGGCCTCGCCGCCTACGCGAAGGCGAAGGGCGTGCACCTGATTGGCCATCACGAGACCGCCTGCGCGGTCAGCCACTACGAAGACCAGATGGAGGCGGCGTTCGCGATGAACGAGCGCCTGGGCATCGACGTGGTCAAGACCGGCTACGTGTGCGATGCCGGCCAGATCGAGCGCCGCGGCGACGATGGCCAGATCGTGCGCGAATGGCACGACGGCCAGTGGAACGCCAACCACCATCTGCGCGTCGTGCAGGCAGCGGCCAAACATCGCGTCGCGATCAACGCCCACGAGCCGATCAAGGACACCGGGTTGCGCCGCACCTACCCCAACTGGGTCGCACGTGAAGGCGCGCGGGGCATGGAGTACGCCGCGTGGGGCAGCCCGCCCAACCCGCCCGAGCACGAGGTCAACCTGGTGTTCACCCGCATGCTCTCGGGGCCGATGGACTTCACGCCGGGCATCCTCAGCCTGCAGGGGCGCGGGCAGGCCATCCAGACCACCTTGGCGAAGCAACTGGCGCTGTACGTGACCCTGTACAGCCCGGTGCAGATGGCGGCCGACCTGCCGGAAAACTATGCCAAGCACATGGACGCGTTCCAGTTCATCAAGGACGTACCGGCAGATTGGGCGCAGACGCGGGTGCTGAATGGCGAGGTCGGCGATTACGTCACGATGGCGCGTCAGGACCGCAATAGCGACGACTGGTACCTGGGCGCGATGACCGACGAACAGGGGCGCGTGCTGCAGGTGCCGTTGTCGTTCCTGGCGCCGGGGCGCACCTACCAGGCGCAGATCTACCGCGACGGCAATGGCGCCCACTGGAAGGACGCGCCGTTCAAGTTCGTGCGCGAGAACCGCACCGTGACCAGCGCCGACACGCTCACACTGCGGCTGGCCGCGGGCGGTGGCCAGGCGATCCGGTTCGTGCCGGCCCCCTGAGGCGTTTCGCGGGCGTCACGCTGGTGGGTCGAATCGCCGCGCACGCCAACGCGCGGCAACCCGCTCCGCCAACGGGGCCTGAGGCTCAGCGCGCCCCGGCTTCAGCCCACTCCAGATCGGCCACGACCGGGAAATGGTCAGAGGGATAACGGCCGTCGATTCGGTCATCCAGGGTGGCGGCGCGCGTCACGTCGAAGCCACGCACCCGGATCCAGTCGATGCGGCGGTCACCGTGCCCCGTGAAGCCGTGGAAGGTCTCCGCCGGCCCCTCGGTGC
>CBFGOS010000090.1:0-7780 GCA_965650425.1 uncultured Lysobacter sp.
ACCGCCCGCACCGCGTCGAACACCTCCAGCGGGAAGCGCAGCCGCTTCTCCAGCGAGCCGCCGTAGGCGTCGGTGCGGCGGTTGGTCAGCGGGGAGAGGAAGCTCGAGAGCAGATAGCCGTGTGCGCAGTGCAGTTCGAGGAGGTCGAATCCGGCGCGCGCGGCACGTACGGCGGCAGCCGTGAACTGCTCGCGCAGGTCGGTGAGCTGGGCGCGGGAGAGCTGGTGCCCAACGAGCGCATCCGCCACACCGATCGATTCGACGATCCCAGCCTGCCGGGCGAGATGATCGTGACCATCCAGTTGACGCCTGTCGTAGTCGGCACGGACATTGCCATCGTCCAGGAGGGCGTGCCCGCCGTGATCCCGGCAGCGGCGTGTTATCTGGGCTGGCAGGAGTCGCTCGCGCTGCTGGCGCAGCTTGTCGAAGCCAACATCCCCGATTGATGCAGGATTCGGGCGCGACATGGCCAGTAACAAGGCGCTCATCCAGCAGTACCTGACGGCGTACACCGCCTTTGACCTGCCCGGCATGTTGGCGCTGCTGGCGTCGGACGTGGTGTTTGAGAACTACACCAACGACCAGCTGACGGCGTCCGCTTACGGGATCGACCGCTTCCGGGCCTTGGCCGAGCAGTCAGGCAGCCTGTTCACGGAGCGTGAGCAACGGATGACCGCCCTGCGGGAGTGGCCAGACCGTGCCGTAGTCGGCATTGCATTCCGTGGCGTCCTGGCAGCGGATATTCCGGACGGCCCCAAGGCGGGCACGGTGATTGAGCTGGAGGGCAAGTCGGAGTTCGAGTTTCGGGACGGGCGCATCACGCGCATCGTCGACCGAAGCTGAACCGCTCACACACCGCCATCACGATTGCGGACGCATGCTGGAATGCCCGTCAGAAGGAATCGTGTGTCATGGCAACCGGGAAAAAGGCGCCGTCCCGCAGCGCGCAGAAGTCGGCCCCCGCGAAGCGGTCCGACGTACCCCTCGGACAGGCCGCCACCGGCGGTGAAACCCATCAGCAGGCCACGGCCCGCACCGGCATCCTGACCACCGCACAGGGCATTCCGGTCAGCGACAACCAGAACTCGCTGCGCGCCTACCCGCGCGGGCCGACGCTGCTGGAAGACTTCATCCTGCGCGAGAAGATTACCCACTTCGACCATGAGCGCATTCCGGACCGTATTGTGCATGCCCGCGGCAGCGCGGCGCACGGTTACTTCGAGCTGACCAAGCCGCTGACCAAGTACACGACCGCGAAGTTCCTGACCGAAAAGGGCAGGGTGCCGGTCTTCGCGCGCTTCTCTACGGTGGCCGGCGGTGCCGGTTCGGTGGATACGCCCCGCGACGTGCGCGGCTTTGCCGTGAAGTTCTACACCCAGGAAGGCAACTACGACCTGGTGGGCAACAACCTGCCGGTGTTCGCCATCCAGGACGCAATGAAGTTTCCCGACTTCATCCACGCGGTGAAGATGGAGCCCGACCGCGGCTTCCCGCAGGCGGGTAGCGCCCATGACACCTTCTGGGATTTTGTCTCCCTGTCGCCGGAGACGCTGCACATGGTGATGTGGGCGCTGAGCGACCGCGGCATCCCGCGTTCGCTGCGCATGATCGAAGGCTTTGGCATCCACAGCTTCCGATTGATCAACGCCGAAGGCGAGTCCACTTTCGTGAAGTTCCACTGGCGGCCCAAGCTGGGCCTGCAATCCACCCTGTGGGACGAAGCGGTCAAGCTGCAGGGCGCCGACAACGACTTCCATCGTCGCGACCTGTACGAGGCCATCAACGCCGGCCAGTTCCCCGAGTGGGACTTGTGCGTGCAGCTGTTCACCGAGGAAGACGCCGAGGCGTTCCCGTTCGACCATCTGGATCCGACCAAGCTGGTGCCCGAGGAGCTGGTGCCGCTGCAGGTGGTTGGCCGCATGGTCCTGGACCGCAACCCCGACAACCACTTCGCCGAGAACGACCAGGTGGCCTTCTGTCCGGCTAACCTGGTGCCTGGCATCGACTTCAGCAACGACCCTCTGCTGCAGGGGCGGCTGTTCTCGTATCTGGACACGCAGCTTTCGCGTCTGGGCGGACCCAACTTCACCCAGATCCCGATCAACGCGCCGAAGTGCCCGTTCGCCAACCACCAGCGCGATGCGCACATGCAGATGCAGGTGCCCAAGGGCCGCGTGGCGTACGAGCCGGCGTCGCTGGACAAGGACGGATCGGAGCCGAACGGCCGAGAGACACCGACCGGTTTCCGCAGCTTTGCCGAACGTGCGCCGGACGACGGCAAGAAGGGCCGGCTGCGCGCCGCGTCGTTTGCCGACCACTACAGCCAGCCGCGGATGTTCTGGCGCAGTCAGTCGGAGCTGGAGCAGGCGCACCTCGCGTCCGCGCTGGTGTTCGAGCTGTCCAAAGTGGAGGACGACCCGGTGCGCGAGCGCAGCGTGGCGCAATTGCGCAACATCGACGAGCAGCTGGCGCAGCGGGTAGCCGATGGGCTGGGCATGACCAAGCTGCCTGCCGCCGCGCCCGCCGCGGCACCGGTGCTGGACCTGCCGTTGTCGCCGGCCATCACCCTGATCCCGAAGATGAAGGAGACTCTGGAAGGCCGGACCATCGGCATCCTGGTGGCCGAAGGCAGCGATGGCAAGCAGGTGGACGCGCTGCGCAAGGCGGCCGAGAAGGCAGGGGCGCAGGTTAAGGTTGTCGCGCCCAAGCGCCACGTCACTTTGAAAGGCGGCAAGCCACAGAAGATCGACGGCCAACTGGCCGGAACGCCATCGGTGTTGTTTGACGCAGTGGCCAGTGTGCTGGACCCAGCGCAGGCCGAGGCGCTGGCGAAGGACGCGGGCGCCGTGGACTGGTTCCGCGATGCCTTCGGCCATCTCAAGGCGATAGCCGCGTGCGGCGGCACCCGTGCCCACCTGCTGAAGGCCGCCAACATCACGCCGGATGCAGGCGTCGTGGATCCGGGCGATGTCGCGGAGTTCATCAAGTTAGCCAAGACCCGGCAGTGGAAACGCGAGCCAAAGTTGCGCCCCCTCGCGTAGCGCGCCGGCGGGGTGTCGTGTCATGGAGAGAAGGGGCCGCAACGAGCGGCCCCTTGCTTAGTCTGGCTTCTGCGGGCAAGGAAACGGTTCCGCAGCGTCCGTGCATCTACAGCGCGACCATGCCGGCCGTGGTATCCAATGGTCGACCTTCGCTTCTGTTGGTTATCCATGGGCATTCGATCGGCGGGGACCACGTGAGCCACCAGTCCCCAGATACCACCACGGTCGTGGTCCGCGACGCGCTGGCGGAGATCACGCTGGGTGGCGTGGGCGCCACGTTTTCCGGCGCGCTTTTCTGGGCAGCGATGGCCGCCACATTGCTGCTGCGCGGGCTCTCGGTGGATGCCCTGGCATGGTCCGTCGTGTTGGGGGGCGCCGCCGTCCATCCGTTGGGGTTCGTCCTCAATCGTTGGCTGGGGGGCGACATCCTGGCCCGCGGGCATCCATGGGCCAGCCTGATCTGGACGTTGGGCGCCACGCAATTGCTGGGGTGGGTCACCGTGGCCGTCTTGTTTGCCCAAGCGCCTGCCTTGGTGCCCTTCGGCCTGGCGACCCTGGTAGGGGCCCACTTCCTGCCATTCGCCTGGATATACCGCTCGGTGCCGTATGCCCTGCTGGGCGCGACCACCGTGGTAGGGGTAGGGCTGATGCAGCTATTCTGGCACGATGCCGCGCCGCTTCCCATTGCGGTGGGCATGGCTGGGACCATGGTCATTGCCGGAGTCGCGGAGCGGAACCGACTATTGCGCAAACGGCGACAGATGAGTCGGGCCTGAGAGCAGGCCCGACACTCATCGCTTAGAGCCAGCCCATCGCGCGCGCACTGCGGAACAGCATGTACAGCGCCACCACGATGATCATCGCCGCGAATACCGCGTTCAGAGTACCTTTGCTGCCTGAGAGCCGCGTGGCCAGCCTCGCGCCCAGAAGACCCCCGAGTGCTCCGCCCGCAATGAACACCGCGGCCAGTGGCCAGTCGACGTAGCCCGACCGCGCATAGTTGACGGCCGTGGTCAGCCCGAAGAGCGTGACTGCTATCAGCGACGACCCCACGGCGTACAGGATGGGCATTCCCGTGGAGGCCATGAGACCCGGCACCACCAGAAACCCGCCGCCGATGCCGAAGAAGCCCGACAACAGCCCCGTGGCTGCACCCGAGCCGACCAACCGCGGCGCATTTCCTCGATTCAACACTACCGCGGCGTCGCCCTCGCTGCTGCGGGCACGGAGCATCAGCGCGGCCACCACGACCATCAACAGCGCGAACAGGGCGAGCAGCTTTTGCCCGTCGAAGCCTTTGCCCAAGCTCGAACCCAGCCACGCGCCTGTCACGCCGGCCGTTGCAAACAACGCGGCGCATCGCCACTTCACGTTGCCCACGCGCGCATGGTTGATGAGGTTGATGGCGGCATTGGCGGCCACCGCCACTGCGCTGGTGCCGATGGCCACATGGGGGTCGTCCACGCCGACCAGATAGGCCAGCAGGGGGACGGCGAGGATGGAGCCGCCCCCGCCGACCATGCCCAGCGACAGGCCCACCAACGCGCCCGCGCCGGCACCCAGCAGGTATTGCGTCAACGACAGCGTGATCATGCGTCAGGCGCTCGGGACGGTGCGATTATGTCTGGCGACCGTTCGGTGTCAGCGGCAGGCCAGCGGCCGCCCACGCCATCACGCCGCCGGAAAGGTTGCGCACACGTTCGCCCAGCGCCGACTGCAGCGCAGCGCACGCGCTGCCACTGCGGGCACCGCTGCGGCATACGAGGATCACATCGCGGTTCGTGACGTTCACGCCTGCCGCACTCAATGCTTCTGCCCCCTGCTGCTGGATCCGGCCCAGCGGCACGTTGATGGCACCGGGGATGGCCCCCGCCTGAAATTCGCTGGGTTCACGCACGTCGACGACCGGGGTGCCGCCGGCCATGGCGCGCTGCGCGTCCTGGGGGGCAATGTCACCGCCAGCGGCGGCAGAGAACAACGAGCGGATAAAACTCATGGCGCATCACGTGAGCTTGGGAAGGTGATGCTATATTGGCAAATGCTAATATGCATCGCGGGTGAATGCGGCGTGTCCCTTCACCCAGGGGCAACTGCCTGCTCGATGATGGCTTCCATGGCCGCTTCCACCTCCCTCGCCGCGGACTGGATGCGCTGGTCCTGCGAAATCAGTCCCAGAAGGGCCGTGGGCGGGACCATGCCCACCGCCGTCCGGCCGCCGGCCTCGTACACCGAGATGCGACAGGGCAGCATCATGTTCAACGCGACGTCCATGCCCAGTACCTGATGCGCCTGGCCGGGGTTGCAGACCTCCAGCACCCGCACCTGCGGCGTCAGCTCAAAGCCCTTGCCGGCGAGTATCTGCTTGAAGTCATAGGTGTGGAGCACGCCAAAGCCGTTCGCCTTGGCGGCTTCTTCAACGCGATGGGTGAGGGTATCGACCGGAAGATCGCTGTGGCGGATGAAGGTCATGAAAGCTCCTGAAATTGGCGGTCAACGAGCGGGGTTGGCACCCAGTAAGCGGCCCTCCACCTCCAGCCCGTACAACGAATGTGGCGAGTCGTGGAATCGCTTGCGTGTCTGGGCGAGGTTGCCGGTGTACCGCGGGTCCTGCGGACGCTCCTGGGCGTTGATGTACTTCGCCACGTCCCAGGCCTCCTGGTCGGTAAGCGTTCCGCCTTGGCCCAGCGGCATGTTGGCCTTGATGAATCCTGCCGCGTTGTCCAACTGATGCATCCCCGCACCCCAGTTGTAGGAGTCGCGCCCCCAGAGCGGAGGAAACACATATCGTCCGTCGGCCTGCTGGCCCAGGCCATTGGTGCCGTGGCATAGCGCGCAATTGGTGGCGTAGACGGCTTTGCCGCGGGCGTAGTCGGGCGGTTGCGGCGGCTTGAAGTCCTTGGGATAGCCCGCACCCCGCATCTTCGCGCCGACCGGCACACCCTGCGACATCCAGTACGAATACACCTCCAAGGCCTTCAGTTCGAGGCTGTCCGCGGGTGGCGCGGTGCCATTCAAGCTGTACATGAAGCAGCCTTGCAGGCGCTCAAGGTAGTTGTTGACCTCACCGGTCTTGGCCCGGTACGCGGGATAGCGAACAAAAGCGCCCCACAGCGGTGCGGAGTTGGCGAGTCGACCCGCGTCCAGATGGCAATTGCCGCAACTCAAGCCATTGCCCACGTACTTGGCCGCATGCGTGGGCGTGTCCACGAAGATCTGCCGCCCCAGTCGCACGAGGTCGCCGTACGGCCCTTCGGAGATGTCGTCGAACGATGGCGGACTAAACGCGGCGGCAGTCTGCACCGCCTCCGCTGATGGCGGCGCGGCGGTCACCGGCGCCTCCTCGGCGGCAATCGCGGGTTTGGCTCGATAGGCAGTACGCGGGGGACGTACGTTGTCGCAGGCCGCCACCGCCAGCGTCGCCGCCATCGCAACGGTGGCCAGAGTTCGCGATCCGAAGGCGGGCAGGGGGTTCATCGCCCACCTGCCGCGCGCGCTGGCTGGGTGGCCAGCCACTCGGACACCGCCGCAATTTCCTCTGCGCTCAGCTTTTTCGACACCGCCTGCATCAATTGCAGCGGATCGGTCTTGCGCGTGCCCGTCTTCCAGGCATGGAGCTGCGCGCTCAGGTAGCCGGCCGGCTGACCGGTGATGGGCGGGAACGTACTCCCCACCCCAACGCCACCGCGGGCATGGCACTGCTCACAGGCGGGCACGCCTTCTTGCCATGCGCCTTCGCGGGCCAGCCGCGCACCGAGGCTGCGGTCGGTGGCGGGCGCCGGCGCCCGATTGACCAGTGATGCCGGCAATGGCAAGGCCGCGTAATACGCCGCCACGGCGGCGCGGTCCGGCACCGACAGCGCCTTGGCCACTGGCTGCATCACCGGATTGACCCGAGAACCGTTGGCAAAGCTGTCCAGCTGCCGCTGCAGGTAGGCCGCATCCACGCCTGCCAGGCGCGGAAAGGCAGCTTGTCCGGCGCCGTCCTGCCCATGGCAACTGGCGCACGGTGCCATGCCGTTACTGCCTTTGAGAGCCAAGGTGGCGGGGTCGGCAGCGCGGGCGGAGAGAGTGGCCCCCGCGCTGCACAACCCCAAGAAAAGAAGCAGTGCCCGCATGGCGCGACGTTGCACATTGGCCGATGTGTCCATAGGGGCAGTCTCGGGCCGCGCAGGTGATGGGCGCGTTCAGGCGGCTTGGCGCCGCGCGGGCCGATCTAACCCTAGGGTCTGTGCCATAGGGCATAGGCGGGCCGCCTTCATCCCCGCGTATGCTGGGACCGTTCGCATTGGACGGCAGACGTAGAGACTATGGACAGTTCACGAAACGCATTCTTGATGCTGGGTGGCGCGCTCAGCGCAATTGCAGCCCTGTTGCATCTGGGCTGCATCGCGTTTGGCGCGCCCTGGTATCGCGCATTGGGCGCTGGCGAGCAGATGGCGCAGATGGACTTGGCGGGGCATTGGTACCCCACCGTCGCTTCGCTGGTCATTACCGCGATCCTGCTGACCTGGTCGCTCTACGCGTTCTCGGGGGCGGGCGTCATTCGCAAGCTTCCCCTCACGCGTTGGACGTTGTGTGCCGTCACTGGCGTCTACCTGGTGCGCGGCGTCGCCTTCATGCCGCTCACGGCGTATTTCCCAGGCAACAGCACCACGTTCTGGATCGTGAGCTCGGCCATATGCTTCGCCTTTGGCGTTGTTCACCTGCTAGGCCTGAGGCAAGTCTGGTCGCGCCTATAG
>CBFGOS010000091.1:0-7716 GCA_965650425.1 uncultured Lysobacter sp.
GATGCCTTCAACGCCATCGCCGCGGTACGCGCGGGCACGGTCAAGACCAGCATGGAACGGTCCCACGTGCTCGACCAGCACGTGCAGGTCGCGCAGGGCGGCCTTGTCGTAGCCCTGCGCCATGCAGGCGCTCGAGAACGCGCAGGTACCGCAGAACTCGACGGTGTCGTTGTCGTCCGAGATGGGCGCGGAGGCCACCGGACTGTTGCGCGGCGGCCTGTTCAAACAGGAACTCCCACGGTCAGATCGCGCGCGAGAATCGCGCGGGCGCGGCACTGGGTTGCTGGAGGTAGCGGTCGAAGCACATGGCAATGATACGCAAGAGCAGCCGCCCGGAGGGAGTGGCGCGGATCCGATGGGCCTCGATCCGGACCAGCCCATCGTCCACCAGCGGCTGCAGCCGATCGTAGGCGTCTGCGAAATATTCGCGGAAATTGATGTCGTAGCGACGTTCCAGCGATGTGATGGGGATCTCACCCTGGCACATCAGGCACTGGATCAGGTCGGCCCGCAGCAGGTCGTCTTCGCTCAGTCGCATGCCGCGCCAGACCGGCAGGCGGCCTTCGTCGAGTGCGATCTGCCAGCTGGGCAGGTCGCGCGGGTTCTGGCTGAAGCTGTCGCCGATGTGGCTGATGGCGCTGACGCCCAGGCCCACCAGGTCGCTGTCGGCGTGGGTGGTGTAGCCCATGAAGTTGCGGTGCAGGCCACCGCGCTGCTGCGCCAGCGACAGCTCGTCGTCGGGCAGGGCGAAGTGGTCCATGCCGATGTAGTCGTAGCCGGCGGCGGTGAGCTTTTCGATGGACAGGCGCAGCAAGTCAAGCTTCAGCTCGGCGGTGGGCAGGTCCTCGGCGTTGAGCTGGCGCTGCGGCTTGAACATCTCCGGCAGGTGGGCGTAGCTGTAGACCGCCAGGCGGCTCGGACGGGCCTGGATCACGGTGTCCAGCGTTCGCTCGAAGCCAGCGAGGTTCTGCTTGGGCAGGCCGTAGATCAGGTCGACGTTGACCGAACGCATGCCGTGGTCGCGGCAGGCATTGATGATGGCCACCGTTTCTTCCACCGACTGGATGCGGTTCACCGCTTCCTGCACGGCTGGGTCGAAGTCCTGCACGCCCAGGCTGGCGCGGTTGAAGCCGGCGGCAGCCAGCTCGGCCACGTCGGCGGGCTTGATGAAACGCGGGTCCAGTTCGATGGAGATGTCGCGGTCGCGCGCTTCGCTGAAGCGGAAGTTGTTGCGCAGCACGTCCACCGTTTCCTGCAACTGCGCCGGCGACAGGAAGTTGGGCGTGCCGCCGCCGAAGTGCAGCTGGATGACCTCGCGGTCGCGGTCGAACAGCCCCGCCATCAGCTCGATCTCTCGGTACAGGCGGGCCAGGTAGGCGGCGCCGCGCGCGAGGTCGCGGGTGATGATCCGGTTGCAGCCGCAGTAGAAGCACGGGCTCATGCAGAACGGCACGTGCACGTACAGCGACAGGCGGCGGGGAATCGGGTCGCCGTTGCTGAGGGCCGCCGCGTCGCGCAATTGTGACTCGCCGAAGTTGGCGTTGAACTGCGGAGCGGTGGGGTACGAGGTATAACGCGGGCCCGGCCGGTCGTAGCGGCGCAGCAGGTCGGCGTCAAAGGGCGGGATCACGGGCATGGAACGTACGCTAAGCGCTTGAAACGCTGGGTGCTTTGATTTGGGTCAAACCGCTCGATGGGCCGGTGGTGCGCGATTTCCCTGGGCGGCTGGAATGCCCTCGCGGGCCAGGCCGGGCTTGGCTCAGGCCGCGGTCTGGTTCCCCACCTAGGCGGCGGAACCCGCCGGCCAGCGTTCGGTGCTGCGAGCAACGAGCGTCTCCACGACGGCATTGGGCCGCTTCAGCCAGTGGAAGTGGTCAGCCTGCGCACCCAGGCGTGTGCTGTCCACCACGTCCACGGTCACGTGCGACGCCGCGAGCTTGGACAGGAGGAAGCGCAAGGAAACGGCGGGTGCCAGCCAGTCCTTGGCCATCACCACCGCATGCGCCTCAAGCATCGAGGCGGCCAAGGCCTGTTCCAGATCCACATCGAGCCCCTGCGCGGCATAGCGGCCGGTGATGCCGGTGCGCGCCCAGTCGCGGATCAGGCTGCGGGCTTCGTTGCCGCCAAAGCCGATGCGCCGGCCCGGGAGCGCGCCTGCGCGATCGGCCAGCCACGGGAGGAAGCGGTAGGCCATGGGCAGCCACCAGCGGGTAGGCGCCGGGAAGGTGCGCCAATAGGGCGCACCGCTGGCCACCAGCCACAGGCGATGTACCTCGTGCGCGGTCAGGCCGGCGTAGCACGACGCCAGTTGGCCGCCGAGGCTGTGCCCGCCCACGATCCGCTCCGCGCCCGGCACGCGGGCCACGATGGCGGCCTCGCTGGCGGGGATGTCGTGGAGCAGCAGTTCCCGGTAGCCCCAGTCATGCGTGCGGCTGGCCCGCAACGAGCTCGTGCCGTGGCCGCGCCATTCGTGCACGAAAACCGCCACACCGCGCTCCGCGAGCGCATCGGCGAAGGGCAGGTAATGGCGTGCGGCAATGCCCAAGGCGGGCAACCACAGCAGCGTTGCGGTCGCCTGCGCCGGTACGCGCGCGAGCAGCGTCCAGCGATGCCCGTCTTCGGCTTGCACCGCGATCTCATGGGTGTCGAACGCGGTGCCGGAGGACATCGGTCTAAGCCTTCCGCGGCGCCAAAGTGGTCGAGGACGATCACGTCGCCCTTGCCCGGCCGATAGCCACGGATCAATGCGCGATGCACGTAATCGGACGCATCGCGGCACGCCGTTGCCAGCGGCTTGCCCAACGCCAATCCCGCTGCCACCGCCGACGCGAGCGTGCAGCCGGTGCCATGTGCCTCGAGCTGCAGGCGCGCATGCCGGATCTCATGGGTACCTTCGGCATCGGCCAGCAGGTCGATGATGGTATCGGGGGCGGCTTGCAGCGGGAGGTGGCCCCCTTTGAGCAGCACCGCGCGCACACCCGCGGCCAGGAAACGTCCGCAAGCCTCGCGCATGGCCTCGGGCGTATCGATGGATTGCGCCAGCAGCAGGGAGGCCTCCGGCAAGTTGGGGGTGACCACGGTAGCCAAGGGCAGCAGGCGCAGGCGCATCGCGTCGAGGGCGTCCGGCTGCAGCAGCCTCGCACCGGACGTCGCCACCATCACCGGGTCCAACACGAGGTGGCGGGGGCGGTAGTGCTCCAGGGCATCGGCAACCGCATGGATCACGTCCGCCGTGGCCAGCATGCCCAGTTTCACCGCCTGCACGTTGAAATCGTCAAAGCAGGCGTCGATCTGCGCGCGCAGAAACGCAAGCGACGGCACTTCGACCGCGGTGACGCCGCGGGTGTGCTGGGCCGTCAGCGCGGCAATCGCACTCAACCCGTGCACGCGATGGGCGGCAAAGGTCTTCAGGTCGGCCTGGATGCCCGCGCCGCCGCCGGAATCGGAGCCGGCGATGGTCAGGGCACAGGCAGGGCGCGGATCGGTCACGCGAACTCTCCGGTGGGACACGGCGCCATGATGCCCGGTTCGTCCACGCTTATCAGGTCTACGCGTCAATCGCGGGGGGGTTCTTGGGAGCAGGCGTGACGGATCAGCCGTCCTTGTCCGCGGACGTCAGATATAGGTCGGTACAGCCCGAGGCATCCTTCGCGCCGCTCCACCGCCCGTAGACCGGGCGTCGCTCACGCTCGAAGAAGCCACAGGCCCGCCAACCCGCCAGGCTGGCCTGGGGCCCGGCGATCTCGGTGGTCACCGCCACGTGGCCCGTGGCGCGGGCCGCCCACAGCAGCGCATCAATGCAGGCGCGACTGACGCCGCGAGCGCCCTGTTTGGACCAGAAGTCCCGCACCCGCAGGACATCGGAATCGCTGCGCGTGGCAAACCAGGCCAGCGGCACGCCATCAGTCTGATCTTCCACGAACAGGTAGCGAGTCACGCCATGGGGGGCTTCGTCGAACCGCCAGCGCGCGTATGCGGCGTCCCGTACCATCAGCAGGCCCTCGCCGCGTTCCGATGCCTCCCAAAGCTTGTCCATTCGCACGTCGGCGTGGTCGGACCATTCGGTACGCACCTTTGGTGACAACAAACGGCGTAAGCCATCCCAGGCCCAAATTGCGGTGTCGATGATGGCCCCCATGCCGTTGGCCAGCCAGGCAGGCATGTGCCGAGCGAGATACCTTCCGTGGCGCAACACGCGCGCATAGCCGACGATGTCGGTGAGCTTTTCGTAGCCGCCACGTTTGATGGCGGCGACGGCTTTCGGATTGGGAAAGCCGTACAGCAGATCCAGCTCGCGCGCACCGGCGGCCATCAGTCCGCCTTGCAAGGTCAATGCGGGGCCGAGCGACCGATGTTCTGGCAGGACAGCAAAGTCCACGATCACGCCAGCGCGAATCTCCTGGCCGCGACACAGCATCCGACGCCGCCCGGCCGCGCACGCGCCTACCCAGTCGCCGCTTGGCTCGTGTCGCATCAGTTGCAGCAGTGGAGGGCCATCAGGCCCGCTCAGGTAGAACCACTGGTACTTTGCCTCGTGGCCCCCGAGTTCGTGCTGTAGATTGCCGCGCCAGATTGACAGCACGATCTCCTGGTGCTGCCGTGGATCCGCATCGTGGAGCGTGTATAGCGGGGGGCGCGTGGACGTGTTCACCCAGCGATTCCAAGCTCGGGAACGCTGCCCGTCAGCACAGGCGGATGGTGCAGGTAGCGTGTCGTACGCCGCTTCGTGCGGATGTCCTCGAAAGTGGCCTCAGCCCGGGCGATGCTGATGCCAATGGCCTCTGCAAGCCACGATGCCGGCTTGTCGTTGTTGAGCGCCCACAGTGCAACGTCCATCTGTTTGTAGGGCAGGCCGTAGTAGAACTCGTCCTGTCCCTGGTCGAGGCTGTAGGTGTCGGTTGTCGGGATTGCATTGCAGATCCGTTCGGGCAAGCCCAGGTGCCGCGCCATCGCATACACCTGCGTCTTGTACAGGTGGGCGATAGGCTTCACGTCGGCCGAGCCGTCGCCGTTCTTGACGAAGAAGCCCTGGTCGTACTCGACCCGGTTGGGCGTACCCACCACGGCATAGTTGAGCCGGTCGGCGTGAAAGTACTCCAGGGTCTTGCGGACGCGTTGCTTGAAGTTCGTGGCCGCGACAATGGTCAGGTACTCATTGAGTGCGAGGTCGCGCACGTGGGCCTCGCCGTCGGGGGACTGTGCGATCAACCGGAACCGGTTGATGCGCCCCTCGGTGCCGCCGTCGATCGCGATCTTGAACTTCCAGCCGTCGCCGTACTGCGGAATGAGGTTGCGCACGGCGTCGTCGCGGGCCTGGTAACAGCCGATGGCGGCCAGCGTGGGCTGGATGTCGACCGTCTCGCAGCGTACCCCGAGGTGTCCGGCCAGCAGCGTTGCGCGGCAGGCGCTGTCGTCGGCTGAATCGCGCTCAGGCAGGATCAGGGTGAAGACCCGGTCGGCGCCCAGCGCACGCACCGCCAAGGCCGCACTCACGGAACTATCGATCCCGCCGGATATGGCCACGACCAGGCCGCGGCGGTGCAGGGTACGCGCCGTGATGTCCCTGAGCGCAGTCGCGATGCGATCGGCCTCGCGTTCGTAGTCGATGTCCAGCACGCTGAGGTTGATGGCGGTCATGCGGGCGCCTGTCGGGAAACCAGTTGGGCTCGCTGCACCTTGCCGGATGCGGTCCTGGGCAGGCTGGAGACGAACTCGATGTGCCGGGGGATCTTGTAGGGAGCAAGGTGCGCGCGGCAGTGCGCCTTGATTTCGTCGGACAGTCGCGTCGTAACGCGTTCAACGACAACGTACGCCTTGATGACCTGACCCAGGACCTCGTCATCGACGCCGATCACCGCGGCTTCGATGACGCCGGGAGTCTCCGCGATCGCCTGCTCGACATCGGTGGGGTGAACACGATGTGCGCCCGTCTTGATCATGTCGCTGCGGCGGCCTGCGAGAAAGAGGTAGCCATCGCCATCCAGGTGCCCCAAGTCACCCGTTTTCAGCCAGCCGTCGTGCAGCGTGGCCTGCGTGGCTTCGGCGTTCCGCCAGTAGCCGAGCATCACGTTAGGTCCTGTAATCCAGACCTCCCCTGTCTCGCCGGCTTCCGCAATTGATCCGTCCTCGCGAACGATCCTGATGGTGACTCCCTCCACCGGGATGCCTACCGAACCGGGCTTGGCGTCCAGCCGCTCGGGGGGCAGCCAGGTGAGGCGTGAAGTGGCTTCGGTTTGCCCGTACATCACGAACAGTCGGGGGTGGGGCAGTGCTGCGCGCAGCCGGGATGTCAGAGCGGGGCTCATCGGGCCGCCCGCCTGCGTCACGTAGCGAAGCGCGGACAGGTCGTGTCTTCCCAGTTCCACGTGGTCGAGCAGCAGCGCGAATGTGGACGGAACGCCTGAGAATCCCGTGATGCCATGCGTCGCAAGGGCTTCGACGATCAGGTTGGGGAAGATGACGTTTCTTCCCAGATGGATGGTCGCGCCGCTGATCAGGTGCGTATGCAGCACCGACGCGCCATAGGCGTAATAGAAGGGAAGCACGCAAAGGACGCTGTCGTCCCGGCCCAGGCCCAGGTACGCCGTGACCGCCCTGGCGTTCGCCAGCAGGCTGGCGTGGCTCAACATCACGCCCTTCGGAGCACCGGTGGTGCCCGAGGTGTAAAGAATCACCGCCAGGTCACGCTCGGAACCCCCTGCCCAGGCCACGTCGGTCGAGAGGCTCCCTGCGTCCACGGGCGGGCATATCGGTTGGTCGTCGGGCAGGGGGAATGCATGGACGGGGGATTCCAGCGTTTCCAGCGCGCAAGCCACTTCGTTGTTCGAACTTTCGTGCACGACGAAGCGCGCGCCGGAATGCTCGAGCCACGGTGCGAAATCGCGCGCGCGGGCCTGGACATTGAGTGGAACTACGACGCCGCCTGCGAGCCAGATCCCGTAACACGCAACCGCCGCTTCACAGCGATTGGGCAGGACGACCGCGACACGGTCGCCGCGCTGCAATCCCTGGATCAATAGCTGGGACGCGAAGCCCGCCGCTTGCGCCATGAACTCGCGGTACGTGACATGGCGCCCGGCATCGACAATCGCCACCCTGTCCGGATGGAGGCGCGCCACCCTGTCGACGGTTGATGCCAGCGACTCCATCAGCTCCATCCCCCTGCATCAAACCGTAAGCTTTCGGGTAACGAACTCGTCCACCGCGTGAATGGAATCGAATGTCGCCGGTGTCATTTCGTCCGGCGTAACGGAGATCTGGTAGCTCTGCTCAAGGAACAGGATCAGCTCGTGGATTCCGGTCGAGTCGACGATCCCGCCGCGAATCAACGAGTCGTGGTCGCTGATGGCCCCCTCGTTGTCGGAGAAAAGGAAGTTCTGCAGCACGAACTGCTTGATTTGCCTTCGTCGTTCCATTCCATTCCCTCTCCAATCCGAATGCCCTGGGAGCACAGGCACTGGGGCCCCGTCCCAGGCCGGTCATGGCCGTCATGCGGGACGAAATGGTGCCTTCCGCGTGGTCTACCTGATCCGGATAACGGCGCCGGACAGCCGCGTCGGCCAGTCGTTTCCGCAGGTCGTCCGGCTGCGCGGTCGGCATGATGCTGCCGTGGACGCCTGCCGTGCCGGAGGCTCGCTCAAGGGGTAATGGCGACGATGTTTCGGTCCGCGGGGGCTGGCGCGTGCTGGGGCTTGGCGCGTGACATTGCCATGGTCT
>CBFGOS010000092.1:0-7704 GCA_965650425.1 uncultured Lysobacter sp.
GCCGGTGGCGGCGGTGGGCAAAATTGACGTGTTTGCCACCCGTTCATATGTGGCCATTGCCCGCGGACAGGCCGAAAAGGCCTTGGCGCGGCTGCGCGAGGGCAAGATCAAGGGTCGGAAGTTCCGGGTCAGCCGGATGTAGCGCCGCCACCGGTTCCGGCCTTGGGCGCCCCCTTCCTGTAGGATGGGGGCTATCTGTGCGCCCAGCTCCCTGCGTACGGTCGCGCAGCAGGCGTCGCCTCGCTCCCATTCATGTGTGAACCACCCCGTCGTGGGTGACACCCCCAGGAGCAACCATGCCCCCTGCCCACCACTGCCTGGCGTCGACTTGACCGCCGACGACCCGCGCGACACCACGCCCCCCGCCCATTGTGAGCGCTGCGATGCCGTCTGCTGCCGCCTGACGGTGGTGCTGCAGCCCGAAGACCAAGCGCCCGCGCATCTGACCACGGTGCTCCCCAGCGGCCTTCACGTCATGGCCCGCGACGAGGAGGGCTGGTGCGTGGCCTTGGACGGCGCCCGCATGAATTGCGGCATCTACGAAACCCGACCCGCCGTGTGCCGCCGGTTCGTGATGGACGGCCCCTACTGCAACGCCGTGCGCGAGGACTACGCCCGCGACGGACACCGCAGGATCCCGCTCGCGCTGCAATGACCCCATCCGCTCCCAAGAGGAACACCACGATGTCCAGCCCACGCGGAAAAAGCGGCGCCAGCAACGTCGCGTCCGTATTCACCAAAGCCGTCCACGACAAAGCGCTGACGCATGAGCGCATCGCGGAGGACGTGGCGGAGTTTCGCAAGGCAGGCGGTCACGTGGAGGTGCTGGGTACCACCCCCTTGCGCCGCAAGGGCGAGACCCCGGTGACGCCTACGCTGGAGCGCGCGCCTGCACTTCAGGCCAGCCCCCGGTCGGGCCGATCCAAGGCGCGCTGAGGCGCGCAGCTTTTTTCCACCATCGCATCAGGAGTCCACGTGGCCAAACCCAACTACTCGTTTGAAAAGCGCCAGCGCGAGATCGCCAAGAAGAAGCAGCAGGACGAAAAGCAGGCCAAGAAGCGCGCCGCGCGCGAAGAGGCCAAGCCCAGCGACCCCGCGTCGCCCGCGCCCGCGCCGGTCCGCGGCCAGTCTTGAGTTTCCACGCGCCCACCGACCCGTAGGGCTGGATGGGCGCGCGCGGTCGTGATGGCAGTGCGGCGGTCAGCCCGCGCCTGCCTGCTCCCGCGCCGCCTTGTGGAACAACTGCGCCGACAGCAGCCACATCGCCGCGAACACCGCGGTCAGGACCCACACGTGGGCATGCTCCAGGAAGAACGTCACCACCGCCGCCGCCAGCTGCGCCACGGCGGTCGCTTCCATCGCGCGTGCCAGCCGCAACGGCTGCAGCCGCGACAGCACCGCGCCGAACATCGCCACCAACAGCACGCCAAAGAAGATCTGGTTGGCCGGGTTGTTCTCGTTGCCGATGATGCCAACGGCAAGATTGATCCACGTGAGCAGGAACCCCGCCACCACCGCCACGCCCGCGCCGACCACATAGGCGTGGGTGCGGGCCACGCGTACGGCCACCTCGAAGGCTACGCACACGGTGCCCAGCATCACCCCCATCACCGCGAAGTCCGAGCCCGTCCAGTTGACCTCGCTGGTGAACTGCATGGCCACCAGCGGTAGCAACAGCAAGGCGGCCGCGCCGCCCCAAACCACCCAGCGCATACGGCGCCAGAGGGGGCTGTGGTGGATGATCAGGTCGGTGCTCATGGCGGGGTTCCCGGGTGGATGTGGTGGCAGTCTGCGGCAGGCCTGTGAGACGGGTAGGGCGCCTCTGTGAAGCGGGTGCGAAGTCGCCAGGGGACGTCGCTCACGCCCAGCGCTGGCAATGTCCCATTCGTCCGGGTTTATGCCTAAGAGTACGTTTGGGCCGAAGCCGCCTTGCGGCTCCGCTATTCAAACAGAGGGCGCTACTGGAGGCCGACGGGCCATCTTGAAGTCCCCGCGCCCGACGGGGCCACCGCAGTAGGGAGCACCGGCATGAGAACGTTTCCCTTGTCCAAGGCCTTCACCCTGATCGAGCCGGGCCCGGTCGTGCTGGTGACCACCCACGACGGGGTGCGTGCCAACATCATGACGATCTCCTGGACGATGGTGCTGGACTTCACCCCGCGCTTCGCCCTGACCACTGGCGCCTGGAACCATTCCTACGCGGCGCTGCGCAAGACGCGCGAGTGCGTGATCGCCGTGCCGACCATCGACCTGCTCGACACGGTGGTGGGCATCGGCACCTGCTCGGGCGCCGACACCGACAAGTTCGCGCAGTTCGGTTTGACGGCGGTGGAGGGCAAGCAGGTCCGGTCGCCATTGATCGCCGAGTGCCTGGCCAACATCGAGTGCCAAGTCGTCGACATCGTGCGCAAGCACGACATCGTAGTGTTGGAAGGTGTGGCGGCGTACATCGACGCCAAGCGCGAGGAGCGCCGCCTCATCCACGCCGTCGGTGACGGCCACTTCATCGCCGACGGCCGCTCCTTCGACCGGCGTCGGGCGATGCGGTCGCGGCTGCCGCCGGGCGTCTGAAGCCCACCCGGTAGACGCGCCCGCCTAAAGCTTGAACAGCGGCTGCAACTGCCGCGCCATCCAACCCGAGAACCGCAGCGGCGCATTCAACGCCGACACGCAGATGCAGGCGCTGCCCGGCACCGTCACCGGCTGGTGCTCGATGCTGCTGTCGAGGTCGGCGACGTCGCCGGGAGCGAAGTGGCCCAGCGCATCGTGATAGGCGCCCCGCAGGATCTGGGTCAGCTCGGTGCCGCCATGGCTGTGCACGGGCATGCTGCGCCCGGGACCGATCTTCAACAGCAGCAGGGTGCCGGTGCGTGTGCCGGGGGCGCGGATGCAGTGCACGCCGGGGGCCATCCATCGCCACTTCAATGCGCGATACGACGTGCCGAAGTACGGGTGCAGCGGCGCGGGCAGGCGGTCCTCTTCCTCGTACGGGGCGCTGCGTACTGGCGCCGGGGCCAGGGCAGGGGGCGCGTCGTCGAGTTGCTGCAACATCGCCTCACGCAGTTGCTCGTGGCGATCTTCCGGAGCGGACGACGGTAGCGGCTGCTGCTGTTCGATCAGGCAGCCGCCGATGCGCTCGGCCTCCTGCAGCCGCTCGCGGCAGTGCGCGCAGGTGGCCAGGTGCGTGGCGGCCACCACGGCCATCTCCACGGCGAGTGCGCCGGCCGCATAGCTGACCAGCGTGGACGGGTCGAGGTGGTGGTGCGGGTTCACAGCGCACCTCGCAGCTGGCCCTGCAGGCGCTGGAACGCGCGCCGCAGGTGTGATTTCACGGTGCCCAGCGGCATGGCCAGTTCGTCGGCGATCTCCTGGTGGCTCTTGGCCTCGAAGTACGACATCCGCATCAGCCGGGCCTGTGTGGCCGGCAACTCGTCGATGCGGCCCTTGAGGTGTGCGTGCTCGGCATAGTCTTCGGCGGTGGTGAACGATCGATCGGCGTCAGTGTCGGCCTCGGCAAGCCCTTCCTCCAGCACCTGCGCCCAGTGGGGTTCGCGGCGGATGCGGTCGATGTGCAGGTTGCGGGCGATGCGGAACAGCCAGGTCGACACCGCGGCCTGCTGGGGGTCGTACAGCGCGGCACGCTGCCAGAGGCGCAGCAGCGATTCCTGCGCCAGTTCCTCGGCCACCGCCTCGGGGTTGCCCAGGCCGCGCAGGTACAGGCACAGGCGCGGCATGAAGTGGTCATAGATGCGCATGAAGCTGTCGCGGTCGCGCAGGCGCGCCACGGCGACCATGTCGCCGGCCCAGTCGTGGGGATCCTTGGCGGAAGCCGTCGGCGTGGACATGGTCCGTGTGGCCCCGGGGGGCCTGGCGCTCCTGGTGAACCTGACAGGCATGGTAAGCCACGTCTCTGCTGCTGATCGTGATTGACCGTGCATACGCAGCGGCGGGCGGTTTGGATGCAGCTTCCCGGCACCTCCCGAGGCCCGTCGCTGCATCCATTGGCGCCCTGGCGGCGTAGATACCCGGGACTCTGGCCAACGGGGCAGCCCATGAACCCACCGAACCCTCTGTCCGCCCTGCTCGGGGGCGTACTCGTCATGCTGGGCGCCGGCCCCGCTGCGGCCCGCGCGCCGGTTCTTGCGCAGGATGCGCTGGCCCATTCCCGTGAGGGCGGTGCGTTGCTGTACCGCGAGTCGCATTGGTTGTACCGGGAGGGCGCAGCGGCCCGCCGCCTGGTGCTGTACCGGTGCCCCGACGGCCGCGCCTTCGCCCGAAAGACCGTGCTGGAGCGGGCGGCGCCGCAGGCCCCGGACTTCGATTTCGAGGACGCGCGCGACGGCTACCGCGAAGGGGTGCGCAGCACGCCCGGCGGCCGAGTGGTCTATGTCCGCCCCCGCGCCGGGGCCCCGCTGCGCGAGCGCCGGGTCGACGTGCCGCCAAACGCGGTGATCGACGCGGGCTTTGACGCCAGCGTGCGCCAGCATTGGGATCGGCTGCGCGCCGGGCGCGAACTGGCCCAGCCGTTCCTGGTGCCCAGCCGGATGGACTTCATCCCGGTGCGGGTGCGGCCCGGCCCCCAGGTGGAGTGGCGCGGCACGCCGGCGCAGCGCATGACCATGCGTCTGGACCGCTGGTACGGCTTTGCCGCTCCGTCGATGGAGTTGACCTATGCCAGCGCGGACCGGCGGCTGCTGGAGTTTGCTGGCATCGCCACCATCCGCGACGCCACGGGGCGGCACCAGGACGTGCGCATCGTGTTTCCCCAGGCCCCTGCACCCGCGGATGCGGGCGCGCTGCAGCGGGCGCTGGCGTCCCCGCTGGTAAGCAGGTGCGGTGCGTGAGCGCGGCGCGTGCATCCAATCCGGGCTGGCGTGCGTATGTGCCCTGGATGCAATGGAAAAGTGCGCGATGACCGCCCCCGTGATCTCCCCCAACTCGCTGGCCACGCGCACGCTGACCACCGTGTCCCGATGGTTTGACACGCAGGCGCCGGTCGACGACGACGCTGGCCGGGGCAACCGCATCGACTGGCTGCGCGCGCTGCCGTTCATTGGCATGCACGTGGCGTGCGTGGCAGTGCTGTGGCTCGGGGTGTCGGCCACGGCGGTTGGGGTGGCAGTGGCGCTGTACGCCGTGCGCATGTTCGCCATCACCGGGTTCTACCACCGCTATTTCTCGCACCGGACCTTCCGCACGTCGCGCGCGGTGCAGTTCGCGTTTGCGCTGATCGGCGCGTCCAGCGTGCAGCGCGGGCCGCTGTGGTGGGCGGCGCACCACCGCAACCACCACCGGCATGCCGATACGCCGGGTGACCCGCACTCACCGACGCAACGCGGCTTCTGGTGGAGCCACGTTGGCTGGTTCCTCACCCGTGAGGGCTTCCGCACCGACTGGTCGCGCATCCCCGACCTGGCGCGCTATCCGGAACTGCGCTGGTTGGACCGCTATGACACGGTGGTGCCGGTGCTTCTGGCGGTGGCGCTGTACGCCATCGGCGCGCTGTTGCAGCGGGTCGCGCCGCAGCTGGGTACTGACGGTCCGCAGTTGCTGGTGTGGGGGTTCTTCGTCTCCACCGTCGTGCTTTTCCACGTGACGGTCACCATCAATTCGTTGGCGCACCGCTTCGGCCGCCGCCGCTTCGATACGCGGGATGACAGCCGCAACAACGCCTGGCTCGCACTGCTGACCTTTGGCGAGGGCTGGCACAACAACCACCACTTCTTCCCCGGCACGGCACGACAGGGCTTTCGCTGGTGGGAGGTGGACATCACCTGGTACGGCCTGCGGCTGCTGGCCGCGTTGGGGCTGGTGCACGATCTCAAGCCGATCCCGGCCTGGGTGTTGGCCAAGGCAAGGGGTTGAGCATGCGCATTGCAGTGGTGGGCTCGGGCATCGCGGGCCTGGCGTCGGCATGGTGGCTGTCGCGCCGGCACGAGGTGGTGCTGTTTGAAGGCAACGATTATCTCGGCGGTCATACCCACACCCACGACGTGGAAATGGCGGGGAAGCGCTATGCGATCGACAGCGGCTTCATCGTGTTCAATCCCGATAATTACCCGCTGCTGAGCGCCTTGTTCGAGACCCTGGGCGTGGCGTCGCAACCGACGACGATGAGCTTCTCGGTGCACAGCGAGCGTAGCGGCGTGGAGTACAACGCCACCTCGCTGGACGCCCTGTTCTGCCAGCGACGCAACCTGCTTTCGCCGCGCTTCCTGGGCATGCTGGCAGACCTCGCGCGCTTCTACCGTCAGGCGCCGGCCTTGCTGGAGATGGATGGGCCCGGGCCCACGCTGGGCGAGTACCTGCGCGAGGGCCGCTACGGCCGCGCGTTCCGCGACGAGCACCTGGTGCCGATGGCCTCGGCGCTGTGGTCGTCGCCGCCGCAGCGCATCCTGGAGTTCCCGGCGCGCTACCTGGTGCAGTTCATGGCGCACCACCAGATGCTGACACTGGGGCGGCGTTCGCCGTGGCGGGTGGTGCAGGGCGGTTCGGCTACTTACGTGCGCGCCCTGCGCAAGCGCTGGCGCGTACAGGAGCGCCTCGGTTGCTCCGTGGAGGCGGTGCGCCGCGACGAGCAGGGGGTTGAGCTGGAGACCGCGCGTGGGCGGGAGCGCTTTGACCACGTCGTGCTCGCCTGTCACAGCGACGAGGCGCTGGAACTGCTGCATGACGCCGACGAGCGCGAGCGCAGCATCCTGGGGGCTATCCGCTACCAGTCCAATGATACGGTGCTGCACACCGACGCCCGCCTCCTGCCGCGACGAAGCAAGGCATGGGCGGCGTGGAATGCCCACGTGCCCCGCGACCCGGCGGCACCGTGCACGGTGAGCTACTGCATGAACGTGCTGCAGGGCGTGGAGTCGCCCGATCCGTTCGTGGTCACGCTCAACCGCAGCGAGGCCATCGATCCGGCACGCGTGCTCAAGCGCATGCACTACCGGCACCCCGTCTATGACCACGCGATGGTGGCTGCGCAGCAGCGCCGATCGGAAATCCAGGGGCAGCGTCGCACATGGTTCGCTGGCGCGTACTGGGGTTGGGGCTTCCACGAGGACGGCATCCGAAGCGCGCATGACGTGGTCACCGCACTGGATCCCCGGTGCCATGAAACGACGGCTGCGCGCGTGCCCGTCGCGCATGGGGAACCGGTGCCCGCATGAGCTCAGCCCCGAGCGCCAGCGCCGTGTACGAAGGTCGCGTGCAACACCGCCGCCATGCGCCGCGTGCGCATGCATTCGAGTACCGGATGGCGCAGCTGTACCTCGACCTGGACGAGGTCGAATCGGCACTGGCGACGCGCTGGTTGTGGTCGGTAGACCGGCCCAACATCGCCGAGTTCCGCCGCAGCGATTACCTGGCGCCGCACGAAAAACCGCTGGCCGAAGCCGTGCGTGACCGCGTAGCCCCGGAGCTGGGGCATCGCCCCGAGGGGCCGATCCGCTTGCTCACCCATCTGCGCTACTTCGGCTATGTGTTCAACCCGGTGAGCTTCTACTACTGCTTCCAGCGCGACGGGAAAACGCTGGAGGCGGTGCTGGCCGAGATCACCAACACCCCGTGGCGGGAGCGGCACAGCTACGTGCTGCCGGTGCGCGACGGTAAGCCCCACGGTGATGGCTGGGAATGGGGGTTCGACAAGGCCTTCCACGCCTCGCCGGGCGTGTTGAACCGCCAGCGGTACTGGCAGTCCATCGGCAGGAA
>CBFGOS010000093.1:0-7623 GCA_965650425.1 uncultured Lysobacter sp.
CGCGCCGCCATTGCCTCAACTGCCATTGTCGCAGCGGATCCCTCGACCGCGCCTCCGGCTTCCACGGAACCCCCAAGGGCCGCGCAGTCTTCAGGGATCTGCCCCCGCACTCCCAGTGCACACCCCGCGCACTCGTAAAGGTCCGCTGGTGCTGCGATCGTGAAACTCTGGATGCAGGCCGGCAGGCCTCCATACCGGAAAGCTACGTTTGCGAAGCCGCCCCGCAATGGCGCGCGTCCATCCAGTCCGAAGCCTCCACCTGATGCGGGTCACGCGCCCTTAGCGCCCGACTCAGCAAGATCACGTACCCCTTATGGATGCGCCGCCATGTCCGCAAAAATCCTGATGATCATGACCTCGCACGCCACCCTGGGCTCTACCGGCAAGGCGACCGGCTTGTGGGCCGAGGAACTGGCCGTTCCCTACTACGCACTCACTGACGCTGGCGCGCAGGTCACGCTGGCAACCCCAACGGGGGGGCGCGCGCCCATCGACCCGGGCAGCGTTAAGCCGGCCGGCCAAAACGAGCCGGTTGTAGAACGCTTCCTCGCGGATGCCGCCCTGCAGGCGCGAATGGCGGATACGCCCCGCGCGTCAGACTTTGATGGCGCGAGCTTTGACGCGGTGTTTTTCCCAGGGGGGCACGGCACCATGTGGGATCTGCCCCATGATCTTGGTGTGACCTTGGCGGTGGAACAAGCCTTTGCTGCCGGCAAGCTGATCGCCTCGGTCTGCCATGGCGCCGCGGGTCTGGTCAGCGCAAAACGTCCGGATGGACATCCCGTGGTCGAGGGCCGCAAGGTCAGTGCGTTCACCAATGCCGAAGAAGTCGAAGTTGGGTTGGAAAAGGTCGTGCCCTTCCTGCTGGAGTCCCGGTTGCGCGAACTGGGCGGCATGTTTGTAGGCACGGACAACTGGCAACCCTTCGCCGTGCGAGACGGGCAACTGGTTACCGGCCAGAACCCGCAATCCTCCCAGCGAGTGGCGGACCTTCTGATGGAAGCGCTGCGCGCTCCTGCGAACGACTGAGCGCACTACGGCATTCGTGCATCCATTCCAGGCTTAGGGCCGTAAGCAGCGCTGGGATCACCCTTGCGTCGGGTACGGCCACAAAGCCCGATGTGTCCCAATCGCCCCATCGCCAACGTGACTTCGGAGACTCCACGATGAAGCAACTCGTCGCCTTGTTGGCCGTGGCCATGCCACTGGTGGGCTGGCTGTCCAATTCCGGGCTGATCGGGCCCAGCAATGGCGAGATCTCAGATCGGTATCCCACGCTAATTGTCGCCGCCGGCTACGCGTTCGCAATTTGGGGGCCAATCTTCCTGCTGGATGTGATTTTCGGCCTGCGTCAGGCAATGGCGGACGGCGATGCGCGGTTGCGGCGCATCCGCGTGCTCACGGCGGCGGGATTCGCGCTGACATCCCTTTGGATGCTGGTGTTCCCAGCGCAGTGGTTCTGGCTGGCTCTGGTGATCATCTGGGCGAGCCTGGCCTGCATGCTCGGTGCGGCGGCGTTGGCTTCTCACACCGAGGAACACCCGCGCGGGCCATGGTGGCAGTGGTTGCCCTTGTCCCTGCATGCCGGGTGGGTTTCACTGGCGGTATTCCTGAACACCGCGCAGGTAATCGTGGCTCACGAACTGCTATCCACCACGCGCATGCTGCCGTGGTCGTTGCTGCTGTACGCAGGCGCGGGAGCCCTGCTGCTGGCCAGTGTGCTACGGCTTAAGGGTAACCCCTGGTACACCCTGGCGGCGGTGTGGGGCTTGCTGGGGGTGTATGCCAAGCAGGTTCATTCGCCACTTCTCGGCGCCGGCGTCTCGGCGACGGTCGCCCTGTGCCTGGCTGTACTCGTGACCGCTGCCGCACTCGCGACCGGGATGCGGGCGCGGCGTAGCGTGTCATCGTCGCGGCTGCGTCGGGAAAGTGCGCAATGACATTTTGGGCCACCCTGGTCGCGCACCAGGCCGCTTGGTTCGCCGCGGTTATCGGCGCCGGCCAAGGCCGGGGCTGGGTCGGCGTGCTGGCGGTAGTGGCCTTTGCGGCGTGGCGACTGGCGGTCTCGCCGCACTCTGCCTTGGAGGCGCGGCTGGGGTTGATTGCCCTTGCGCTGGGATGGGGACTGGAGAGCCTCTGGGTGGGCTCCGGGCTGATCAGCTATGCGGCGCCTGCGGGACTTGGTTTGGTGCCGGCGTGGATCTTGGCTCTCTGGGTTGGTTTTGCGTTGACCACTGTGCCGTTGTTGGGCGCATTACACGCTCGACCGCTTCTCGCCGCAGCGCTGGGCGCCGTGGGTGGACCGGCCGCGTACTGGGGTGCGGGACAAGGCTGGGGCGCAGTTCGGTTTAAGGACCCGACTGAGTGGGCAGTCATTTCGTTGGCGATGGGTTGGGCGCTGGCTTTACCGCTCTTAATGACGGTGGCCCGACAAGGTCTGCGGGCCCGAAGCCTGCAGCGGACAGCACAACCGGATTCATAACATCGCAACTGCATATGCGGACACCTCCTGGTGCGCAGATTCGCGGAGGGTCTACAAGCAATGTTATCGCAACACATCCCGGACATATTTGAGACGGGATGCTGGCGATTCGCGATCAGCGGTCATGAAGCGCGAACCAACATGATCCAGGCGCAGGCGTCACGTGGCACATAATGGAATGCGCTGCCCGCCACTATCGCGCCGCCATTGCCTCCACTGCCATTGTCGCAGCGGAACCCTTGACCGCGCCTCCGGCTTCCGCTGAACCCTCACTCTGATCGACAACCGGCATGGAGGCCCCGTCGGTCTGGTGTGCCGACGTCCAGCCACGTTCATTGGACGCTGACCGCAGGTACTGCGAGGCGTCCAGCCCGATTTTCGTTGCAGTACCAAGAACAGCCGCAACCACCAACACGCTGGCCGGAACCAGAACCCGGATTGCCATGTGCCTACCCACGGGACGCCTCGATCAATGAACGCTTGAGGAGATCGAAGCTAAGGGCGTCACCGAGGAGAGATTGTGAAATTTTCCGTCGCAAACGGCGATGGCCGATCACCGTTCAGCCACCATTAGCGGCAGGCGCGTGCAACCTCATCGTTGAGCGCACGCAGCAGGTCGTAAGTCCGCTTCAGACCCACGGCCTTCAACGTTCGCTCCCGATGCAAGCGTGCTCGCTGGCACGCGTCATCGTCACGGGCCATCGCAACCCGATGCAGCGTCCCCGACCCGTTTGCCGCACGGTAGCCCCCGGAGGTTCCAGCACGACGGGACAACTCCGCCGACTCCGCCCTGGCAGCCTGTTCACGCGTTGCACGAGCGCGCAGCTGGTCCACCGTGGGTGCAGGCTCCGGGACATAGGAACGACTGGCCACCTGACGGGAACCTTCAGCACACGGCTCCTGCTGGAAGCTCACACTGCCAGCCCGCGACACACACTTGCGCAGCTCGCCTGCGTGTTGCCCCGAAGCCTGGCACCAGGCCCCCATCGCAAACATCAGCACCATCCATTGCATTGCCTTCATGGCCATCCCCCCTCCTCCCGCCGAACACTACCAAGCCGGTGTCCGGAGCAATCCTGCAATTCTGGCACCCGCCCACACCAGCGCAAGGCCGCTGAGCAGCGACACCAGCAAGTACCCCGCCATTGCCGGCATTCGCTCGCCTCGCGCCATCAGCAGGCATTCAAGCATCAGGGACGACCACGTCGTCAGCGCGCCCAGCACACCCACGATCAGGAACGCACGCCAATAAAGCCCAGCCGACCCGCGGCCTTCCAACCACACGGCAAGGAATCCAATGGCAAACGAGCCGAGCATGTTCACGGCAAACGTCCCCCAGGGGAATCCATCGCCGAGCTTCCGCAACAGCAGGCCACCCAACCAGTGACGCCCCGCGGCCCCCAAGGCGCCGCCGAGCATCACCAGTCCAAGCTGTTGCCACCATAAAGCAGGCATCAGGCGCAACCCGTCATCGACATGTACTTACCTGGCACGCCGGACTTTCCGGCCCAGCCACCAGGCGATTGCCGTCCCCGCGAGCATCCAGCCAACCACCTGCTCAATCAGGTTCGCGACCGTGAAGTCGAGTGGGAACAGGTACCAGTTCCAGTACGGCACGCTGATCGTGAGCCAGCTGAAGACGCCTGCCGCAGCAGCCACCAGCACGCGACGCCCCAAGCTCCAGGCGCCAAGCGACAGGACCCACGCCAGGACGAGCGCCGCAAGCGTGTCGGACGCCCACTGTTTACCCAGGTTGGGGCCCATGTCAGCCAACGCCGGATTGCCATTGGGCTGGTAAATCACCAGCGCGTAGGGCTTGTTCCGATTGGCCTCGACGAAGGCCTTGTTGGCGGCCGCGTCTTCATAAATCGCCGGATCCATGCCCGGAAGCATGTAAACCCCTTGGCCATTGGAGGCGCTTCGCGAAATGGCCGCCAATGCCCCGTCCTGCTCGACTGCCGTGTGCATGCCCATTTCGCCCAACGGCAACAGGGTGTGCGCGACAGCGCCCCACAGGAACATCACGATTCCGCCGATGATGGCGGCCATGGCAACTCGCATCTTGTCCTCCCCAGGACTGGCGTATGCATTGTTGGAAGTGGGGCCATGCGAGCTTGCCTGCCGGCAACGCCGGCCGCAACCTCAGTCCTTGGACGCGATCCGCCCGCCGCGCGCCCCGGCCCTTGCCGCCCTCAGCCGATCGAGCTTTTCCTTGATCTTCAGTTCCAGGCCCCGCTCCACCGGCTGGTAATAGACACGTTCGCCCATTGCGTCCGGAAAACCGGTCTGGTCCAGCGCCACCCCACCGTCGCTGTCGTGGTCGTACTGGTAACCCTTGGAATAGCCCAGCTGCTTCATCAACCGCGTCGGCGCATTGCGAAGGTGGAGCGGCACGTCCTGCGTCCCATACTCGGAAACATCGCTTCGCGCCGCCTTGTAGGCCATATAACCCGCGTTCGATTTCGCGGTGCTGGCCAGGTAGATCGTCAGCTGCGCCAGCGCAAGCTCACCCTCGGGCGTGCCCAAGCGGTCATAGGTGTCCCACGCGTCAATCGCCATTTGCAACGCGCGCGGGTCCGCCAGCCCGATGTCTTCCACCGCCATCCGGGTCAGCCGGCGCGCCAGATAAGCGCGATCGCACCCGCCGTCAAACATGCGCGCCAACCAGTACAGCGCCGCGTCCGGGTTGGAACTGCGCACTGACTTGTGCAGTGCGGATATCTGGTCATAGAACTGCTCGCCGCCCTTGTCGAAGCGACGGGTACGGTCTGCCAGCACCTGGCCAAGCGTTGACTCGGTGACTTCCCCGCCCTCGTCCTGGGCAAGCTCGGCAGCGATCTCCAGCAAGGTCAGGCCGCGACGCACATCACCGTCGGCCGCACTGGCGATCGAGTGCAAAGCCTCATCCGAGACCTGGATCCCCTGCCCTCCAAGGCCGCGGGTCCCATCGTCGAGTGCGGCGCGCAAGGCAACGGATATGTCGTCCGGTGATACCGCCTCCATCACGTGCACACGGCAACGTGACAGCAATGCCGAATTCAGCTCGAAGGATGGGTTTTCCGTCGTCGCCCCCACGAAGATGATCGTGCCCCGCTCAATGTGAGGCAGGAACGCGTCCTGTTGCGCCTTGTTGAACCGGTGCACCTCGTCCACGAAGAGCACCGTGCGGCGGCCTTCGGAAAAACGCTGCGCCGCCTCGGCCAAGACCTGGCGCACCTCGGGCAAGCCCGAAAGAACCGCTGAGATAGCGCGAAACTCGGCGTCCGCATATCGCGCCAGCAACAGGGCCAACGTGGTCTTGCCGCAACCGGGCGGACCCCACAGGATCATGGAATGCATGCGCCCCGCCTCCACCGCGCGTCGCAGCGCGTTTCCCGAAGCAAGCAAACGCCGCTGACCCACCATTTCATCCAGCGTCCGTGGACGCATGCGTTCGGCCAACGGCCGCATCGCGTCGCGCTCAGCGGTTATCAGGTCAGGGGCGGTGTCTGGCAGCGGAGGCGGCGGGCTCGGCCGGGGCACGGAAGATCAACAGGGGGCGGGTCGTACAAGATACCAATTCGAGGCGCCGAAATGCCTTGCCAACGAGCGCTGGGATTAGCGCTGGGCCAGTTCACCACGTGGCGTGGCGCTGCCTAGGTCATAGCTGACCCGGAGCCAATGACCGGTGGCGCGGTCGTACAACGCCTCGATATTCGCCATCTCGCTGCCTTCCCCGTCAAACAGGGCCTGCCCGACGGCCTGCACGTGCAGGTAACGGCTGCCCGCCGGCGACGAGCTGGCATGCTCGATGCGCATCTCCGCCGCTTGCTGGCCAAACTCAGTGGCAATGGCTCGGTTCACCTGCTGGGCGAGGCCACGCATCAAAGCCGACTGGCGCGGGAGCATGCTCGCGGGGGCGTCGCTGCCAAACACAAGCCGCGGCTGGGTGACCACGGAATCCTGGGTGTCGTACAAGGCGTTGAATGCCAGCGGAATCCAGGCGTTGTCACTGCCGATCCGCACCCGGCCCTCGCCCGTCACAGCGCGATCGCGAACGCTCAGCGGGGCGATGTCCATCTTGTCCAGCTTTACCTCGACCTTGTGCTTCGGGAACTGCTGGGTAATGGCACCCACGAGCGAAGCCGCCACCGCGTCGTCCATGACCAGGTCGCCTTCCACGCGCGATTCGGCGCTCTTGTCCAACGCGACGGCATGGAAGATGGGGGCTGCCTGATGCGACGTCGTCGAGGACGCCGGAACGGTAGAAAAGACACCCAGTGCGCCAGCGGAGGCAAGAGCGGCGGTGGAAATCGCGGTGCGCAGCAACATGTCGAGTCCAACCCTTTGGCAGGCCACGCCGGGGGGCGGGGCATGGGTGCCACACTGCCGCTGGGCGCGTCGAAACACTGTGATTGCAGGGGCTCCAAAGTGAATGCCGCTGCAACCGGCGGTTCTGTCCGGGACTCCTCGCCAAGCTCACAACGAAAAAGGCAGCAGGTTTCCCCGCTGCCCTTCCCTGCCAATAAACGCGGAATTGCCAGTGGCGTCCGCGATTCACGCTTCGCGCGTCGGATCAGTTCCCGCCAATCACATCAACACCCTTGGCAGGCGTGTAATTGAAGGTGCCACGGGCAAACGCGGGATTGCGCTTCCATCCGGAGAATCGGATCTCGGTGCGCTGACCCAGGCTGTCGAGGATCACCATCTTGGCCAGGGCTCCCTTGGCAAACCCAAGGCGTGCGGTACGAAAACCCGCCTCGCTCTCGCGCGGCGCCAGCGCCAGCCAGTTCATCCCCTCGGCAGAACCCGCTTCGGTGACCCGGAACTGCGCATCCAGCTTTGCCGGGTCCACCAATGCCGCCAGCGGGCTGTTCTGCTCCTCGGGACCCTGTGGCTTCACCGTGGCCTGCTGCAGGTCCGGGTCGTACACCCACACCTTGCGGCCATCGGCCACGATCAGTTGCGGATAGGGCTTGAGGTACTCCCAGCGAAACAGCCGCGGCGCGGACAGCGCCAGCTTGCCGCTGGAGGACTCCTTGAGGCGTCCCTTTTCGTTGAACACCTGCTGGCTGAACGTGGCATTGAGCCCCTTCAAGCCCTTGGTGAACGCATTGAGGTCGTCCCGTGCACCTGCGATTGCCGAAGTGGTGAACAGGGCG
>CBFGOS010000094.1:0-7590 GCA_965650425.1 uncultured Lysobacter sp.
CGACAGCGGACTTTCCTCACGCGCCCGCACCTCGCCGGCAAACGCCGACACCGCATGCGCGCTTTCCGTCGGGTGCGCCACCAGCACCGGACGTGGCGCCTCTTGTGGCGCAGCCTCCTTGCCGCACGCCGACAGCAGCAACGCGGCGGCAAGGGCCGGCGCAGCGGTTCGAAGGAAAGCGCCGTGGGGGGGGCGGCTGCGCATGGGGGCCTCAGGCTGAATTAATGAACTTGGCGGTACTGTATAAATATCGAACTCGATAGTCTAGTATTCAGCCATGTCCGCAGATCGCACCCCCGCCGCCCCTGCCAAGCCGTCGGGACCGGGCCGCCCCAAGGACCTGGGCAAACGCGCCGCCATTCTCGGCGCGGCCACCCGCCTGTTCATCGAGCAGGGTTTCGATGGCGTCAGCATGGACCAGATCGCCGGTGCCGCCGGCGTGTCCAAGCTCACCGTCTACAGCCACTTTGGCGACAAGGAGACGCTGTTCGTCGCCGTTGCGCGCAATTACTGCGAGCAGCAGGTGCCGTCCTCGCTGTTCACTGCCGAGCCGGGAACCCCGGTGCGCGAGCGCCTGCTTGCCATCGCGCGGGCCTTCTACGCCATGGTCAGCAGCCCGGAGGCCGTGGCCGGCCACCGCTTCCTGTGCAGCCCGCAGATGTCCGGCACCGCGCTTCCGCAGGTGTTCTGGGAAGGCGGCCCCATGCGCGTGCAGGGCGAATTCGCCGCCTTGCTGGACCGCCGCGTTGCCAACGGTGAACTGGACATCCCCGACACCCGCGTGGCCGCGTCGCAATTCTTCACCCTGCTCAAGGGCGAGCCGTACAACCAGCTGGTGTTTGGCTGCTGCAGCGCCACGACCGACGTGGAGGCGCATCTGCAGGCCTCGGTGGAGATGTTCCTGCGCGCCTACGGGCGGCCGGCCGACGTTACTGCATGACACCGGGGGCGCCGGTTTCGGCCTGGATCCCCCGCGCCTTCCCCTGCGGGCTGAAGGCCTCCACAGGCGTCCAGGTCCGTCGTGCCGACAGTCCCGGTGACTTCCGGCACTCAGTGCGCACCCGCCTGGGCGGCGATCCTGTCGCCCCCGGCCCCAATGCCGACACCCCGTTCACCGCCCGGTACAATTCGCGGTTCCACCCCCGCGAGACAGCACGATGACGATCGATTACGCCCACGCCCGTGAACTGATGGTCGAACAGCAGGTTCGGCCGTGGGACGTGCTGGATGCGCGGGTGCTGGAGGTGCTGGGCACGCTGCCGCGCGAGGACTTCATGCCTGACGCGCAGCGCCAGCTGGCCTATGCCGACGTGCCGCTGCCGCTGGGCGACGGCGAGTTCGCGCTCAAGCCGGTCATCGTTGGCCGCGTGCTGCAGGCGTTGGCGCTGGATGGCAGCGAGGACGTGCTCGAGATCGGCACCGGCAACGGCTACCTGACCGCCTGCCTGGGCCGCCTGGCCCGCGACGTGCTGAGCATTGAACGCAATCCCGCCCAGGCCGCCACCGCCGAGGCCGCACTCAAGGCCGAGGGCATCAACAACGCCCAGGTCGTCGTCGCCGATGCGCTGACCTGGGACACCGCGCGCAAGTTCAGCGTGGTCTGCGTGACCGGCGCGGTCGACACCATCCCCCAGAAATTCATCCACTGGCTGGAGCCGGGCGGTCGCATGTTCATCGTGCGCGGACGCTCGCCGGCCATGGAAGCCGTGTTGCTCCACAACGACGTCAACGGTCCGCGCATCCAATCGTTGTTCGAGACGGACCTCCCCTACCTTGCCGGCGCCGCACCCGCGCCGACCTTCGAGTTCTAAAAGGACCCCCGCATGATCCGTCGCCCGCTCGTAATCGCTCTGGCTGCCGCCTTTGGCTCCGCCTCCCTGCTGCCGGTCACCGCCTCGGCGGAAGACCTGATGCAGACCTACGAGCTGGCACGGGCGGGCGACCCGCAGTTCGCTGCCGCCGAATCCAACCGCCTGGCCACCCGCGAAGGCGCCGTGCAGGCGCGCGCGGCGATGCTGCCGCAGGTCAACGGCAGCGCCACCCTGCAGCGCTCGCGCAGCGAAGGGCCGGCCACGCAGACCCAGTTCGACCCGGACACCGGCACCCAGATCCGCTTCAGCGGCGACAGCGAGACCGAGACGACCTCGCGCCGCCTGGGCGTGAACCTGGACCAGATGGTCTACGACCACTCGCGTTTCACCACGCTCAAGGGCCAGAAGGCGCTCAGCCGTGCCGGTGACTTCACGCTGACGGCCGAGGGCCACACGCTGATCACGCGCACGTCGGCCGCCTACTTCAACGTGCTGGTGCAGCTGGAAACCCTGGCCGCCGCGGAGGCCGCGGAAACGGCGCTCAAGAAGCAGTTCGACTATGCGTCCAAGCGACTGGAAGTCGGCCTGGCGCCGATCACCGACGTGCACGAGGCCCGCGCCCAGTTCGACAGCGCGCGCGCCAACACCATCCTGGCCCGCAACGCCGTCGAGGACGCCTACCAGCGCCTGTCGGAGATCACCGGCCAGCCGATCCGCACGTTGAAGGCACTGCCCAACGATTTCCAGCCCAGCGCGCCGGAAGGCCGCGACATCAACGGCTGGGTGCAGGCCGCACTGGAGAACAACCCGGCACTGGCCGCCACGCAGGCACGCGTGGATGCGGCCAACGCCAGCGTCGAGACCGCGCGTGCGGGCCACCTGCCCACGCTGTACGCCGGCGCGGGCTACAACGACAGCAAGAGCTGGGGCGAGAACACCTTCAGCGGCAGCTTCGGCGGCAACCAGTTCTCCTCCACCAATCCGATCGACAACCAGAACCGCGGCCCGTCCGTCGGCCTGACCCTGTCGGTACCGATCTTCTCGGGTGGCGCCACCCAGTCGCGCGTGCGCCAGGCGCTGGCGCAGCGCGATGCCGCGCAGGATGGCCTGGAGCAGCAGAAGCGCGCGCTCGAGCGCAACACGCGCAACGCCTACCAGACGGTGATCGCCGGCATCAGCGAGGTCGAGGCGCGCCGCCTGGCGCTGGTCTCGGCACAGAGCGCCTATGACGCCTCGCAGGTGGGCCTGGAGGTCGGCACCCGCACCGTGCTGGACGTGCTCAACAACCAGCGCAACCTGTTCAACGCGCAGCTGGCGTACGCGCAGGCCAAGTACAACTTCCTGCAGAGCCGCCTCACACTGGAGCAGGCCGCCGGCACGCTGGACGCGGAAGACCTGCAGGACGTCAACCGCCTGCTGACGGTGGACGTGCAGGCTCCGGTCGCGCGCTGAGGACTACGCTGGCGGCGCACACGCCGCAGCATCGCATTGGGGACGGCCCGCCTGGCGCGGGCCGTTCGCATTTTGCAGGTGGCGAACTGACGCGGCCCCGCGCGTTCAACGCACCGCGGGCGCCGTGGCCGGCACCGCATACCCCCCCGGCACGGGCGGCAAGGCGGGCTGCAGCAGGATCAGCGTCTGCGCCAATGCGCCGCGACCGCGGTCCACCAGCCGGCGCCCCGCTTCCACCATGCGTTCGCGGGCGACCGGTTCGGCCAGCAGTTGCGCCAGCGCGGCTTGCACCGTCGCCTTGTCATCGCCTACGCGCAGCGCGCCGGCCTCCTCCAGTCGCCGCGATATCTCTTCGAAGTTGTGCAGGTGCGGGCCGGTGACAATGGCCACGCCGGCGGCGGCCGGCTCGAGCAGGTTGTGCCCACCGATGGCCTGCAGGCTGCCACCGACGAAGGCCACGTCGGCACACGCGTAGAAATGCAGCAACTCCCCCAGCGTATCGATCACGAACACATCGTCCATTGCGCCCGGCCATTGCGAGCGTGATCGCGTTGACACCCGCCAGCCCAGTGCACGCGCACTCTCCACGGCCCCGCGGAAACGCTCCGGGTGGCGCGGTGCCCACAGCAACAACAGGTCGGGGTGACGGGCACGCAGTTGCCGGTGGATGGCCAGCACGGCGGCTTCCTCGTCCGGATGCGTGCTTGCGGCAATCCACGCAAGGCGCTGCCCGGACGAAGCCCGGCACTCGCGGGCGAACGCTTCCAGCGTGTCCGGGATGGCGACGTCGAACTTGAGGTTGCCCACCTCGGCGACCTGGTCGGTGCGCGCCCCGAGCCGCACGAAGCGGATCGCGTCGGCCGCGGACTGTGCGGCCACGCGCGTCACGGTGCGCAGCGCACGCCCCACGAGCGGCGCCAGCACCCGGTAGCCCTTGAGCGACCGCTCCGAGAGACGCGCGTTGAGGATGAAGCTGGGCACGCCGTGGTCACGACAACCGAACAGCAGGTTGGGCCACAGCTCGGTTTCCATGATCAGCGCCGCGCACGGCCGGTAGTGCCGCAGGAAGCGGCCCACGGCGCCGGGCAGGTCATAAGGCAGGTAAACGTGTTCCACGTCGCCCCCCCACAAGGCCTGGACACGCTCGGACCCGGTGGGCGTGATGGTGGTGACCAGCAGACGCAGGTCGGGCCGCACCCGACGCAGCGCATTCACCAGCGGCACGGCCGCGTTGACCTCGCCCACCGAGACCGCGTGCACCCAGAGCGTGCGCGGGAACGGTGTCGCGCCGCGGTACAGGGCGTAACGCTCCGGCCACCGGTGGAAATACGCCGGCTGGCGAAACCCGCGCCACACCAGGTGGTAGAGCGTGATGGGCACCAACACGTACAGCGCGACCGAATACAGGCCGCGCAGCAGGCGTTCGATGGGGTCGTTGGGCATCGCGAAAGGATAGCGAAGCGCGACCACGCCGTGGTGCGGCGCCGGCACCCCCGCCGGCACGACGGTAGAATCGATGCATGGTTACGCCACCCGCGATGTCCTCGCCGCCCCTCGCACCCCGCCATTGGCCGACCTGGCTGGGCATCGGCACGCTGGCGCTGCTGGCGCGTATCCCGTGGCCGCTGCAACGGGCCATCGGGCGGGGAATGGGGCAGGTGCTGCGCGTGGCGCTGCCAGCGCGACGGCGGATTGCCGCGCGCAACATCGCGCTGTGCTTCCCGGAGCTCGATGACGTCGCGCGTGACGGGCTGCTGCGGGAGCACTTCGCCGCGCTGGGCATCGGCGTGTTCGAGTTCGCGCGGGCCTGGTGGGGTTCGATCGCGCCGTTGCGACGCGGGCTGGTGGTCGAAGGGCTGGAGCACCTCCAGCAGGCGCATGCGGCCGGACGCGGCGTGATCGTCGTCTCCGGCCACTTCACCACGCTGGAGGTGTGCGGCCGCCTGATGTGCGATTACGTGCCACTGGCGGGCATGTACCGGCCGCATGCGGAACCGGCGATGGAATGGGCGGTCAAACGCGGCCGCCTGCGCTATGCCGCCGCGATGTTCACCAAGTCCGAGTTGCGACCGGTGGTCAAGCACCTCAAGCAGGGCGGCCTGCTGTGGTACGCCCCCGACCAGGACCCCAGCCGCGGCGACGCGGTATACGTGCCGTTCTTCGGCCGGCCGGCGCACAGCCTTACTTCCACCCACCAGTTGGCGCGCCTGTCGGGCGCGGCCGTCATCGCCTTCGGCCACCAGCGCCGCGCGGACGGCGGCTACACGCTGCGCCTCTCGCCGGTCTTGGACGCCTTCCCCTCCAACGATGCCACCGCCGACACCGCGCGTGTCATGGCCGCGATAGAGGCGATGGCGCGGCGCGCGCCCGAGCAGTACCTGTGGATCCACAGGCGTTTCAAGCGCCAGCCGGACGGGCAATCGCCGTACTGACCGCGCGGCTTCAGTCGGTGGCTTCGTTCGCCAGCAGGCTGCCCGCGTACAACGCCGCCAACAGCAGCGTGAACCCACCCCAGAACGTCGAGTAGAACGCCAGGTGGGTGTTGAACGGGAATACCGTCACTGCCAGCGCCAGCATGGCAGGACGCGCCCGGTCGCGTGCCGCCGGTGACGAGAAGCGCCAGGCCCGCCACGCCATTGCGGCACCGGCAAGCCACAACAACAGGCCGAAGCCGCCGGTCTCGCTGAGGATTTCCAGCACGATCTGGTGCGCATGCAGCGCGGGACCTTCACCCCACGCCGCCTGCTTGCCCGGCTCGGGATCACACGCCGGGAAGGCGTCGCGGAACCCGCGCGCACCCACGCCGTTGACCGGATGTGCGCGTGCCATGCACGTGGCCGCGGACCAGATCCGGGCACGTCCCGAAAGCGCCTGGTCCACGCCGGATTCGTCCGCGCTCAGCGCGTGCGCCGTTCGGGCCAGCCGCTCGCGTACCTGGGGCGAGCCGATGCCGAGCGCTACCAGCGCGACCGCGCCCAGGGCCAGGGTCATCGCCAGCTTCTTCCAGCCCAACAAGCGCCAGCCGGAACACACCAGCACCAGGGCATACGTGAGCCACGCCGCGCGCGCACCCGCCAGCAGCACCACGAAGCCGACCAGCGCCGCCGATACCAGCCAGCCCGCGGTCGCATACCGCGCGGCCGCCGCGTACAGCAGGAACGGGGACAAGCTGGCCACGACCACGCCCAACTTGAGGTTGCACGGTCCAAGGACGCCACTGAGTCGATCCAGCGTCGCCACTTCCTCGGCGCTGCACATGCCGTGCCCGCTGATGGCCTGCTTGATGGCATCGATGCCGAAGAACAGCGGGCTCGTCCCGGACACGGCCTGCAGCAGCGCATCCACCACCCACACCATCAGGATCACGGCCAGACCGCCGAAGGTGATCCGCCGCCCGTGCTCGTTGGCTACCGCGGAAGCGGCCAGCCAGAGGAAGGGCAGATAACGCAGGTCCTCCGCGGTCTGGGCGAAGGCATGCGCGCGATCCACCGCATCGAAGGCCGACACCAGTTCCGGCAGCCAGTAGGCGAAGAACAGCACGCTGGTCAGCGCCCATGCCTGATGGCTCAACAGTTGGGCGCCGCCGCGGAACCGGGACAGGATCAGCTTGGCCAACGCCACCAGCGCGCCCAGCGCGAGCACGCCCTCGGCATATCCCGGCGCGGGCCACAGGGCCACGTGCGCCAGGATCCACGCCGGCGCCCACCGCCAGCCCTCCACGGGCTGCGGTCGGGCACCGGAGCCCGTCAGTCGAGCGGGATCAGCGGACAAGTTCGGCGTAGACGGCAAGCGTGGCCTCCTGCATCGCACGCAAGGTGTGCGGCATCGTAACGGGTCGCGATGGCGGATGGGCAAGCAGTCGCTGCGCGGTATCCAGCAGCGCATCCTGGTTGAACGGAAGTACCGCGCCTTCGGGCTGCAGTTCCCGAAGCAACTCGCCAACGCCGCCGTGCGCCCATCCCAATACCGGGCGCCCCACGGCCAGGGCCTCGATCACGGTGCGACCAAACGCCTCGGGCTTGCGCGACAGTTGGAGCACCAGCGCACTGGCCGCATAAGCGCGGGCGATGGCGTCGGTGGGCGGGGTGAAGGCGACGCAGTTGGCGATGCCCAGTCGCGCGGCCTCGGCTTCGAGTTCGGCGATATAGGCCTCACGCCCCGGTTCGCGTGCACCCGGCAACCACAAGCGCACCTCACGACCCGCAGCGTGCAGCCCCGCGACCAATGCCAACGCATCGCCGTGGCCCTTCAGCCGCGTGCCCCGGCCCGGCAGCAACAGCAGCGGAGCGTGGCCCGCCAACGCCGGATGCTGCGTGGCCGCCCACGC
>CBFGOS010000095.1:0-7580 GCA_965650425.1 uncultured Lysobacter sp.
CCACGGCGCGCACCTTGCCGCCGCCCACCAGCACGTCGGCGTGCTGCAGCGTGCCTTGGGCGCCGGCGGTGTGCACGGTGGCATTGCGTATCAGCAGTTCCTGCGCGACGGCACCAAACGTGGCCAGCGCCAAGCCAGCGGCGAGCAGGGAACGGGTAAAGGCACGGCGGCTCATCGGGCACCTCCATCGGTCGCGCCCTGGCCCAGCATGAAGTCGGACTGGGGCTGTCGCATCGGGTCGGCGCGGTCATACAGGCGCGTACCGTCCACGTAGACCTGCTCGGCCTTGGCGTACACGCTGAAGGGGTTGCCGTTCCACAGCACCACGTCGGCCATCTTGCCCGGCTCCAGCGTGCCGGTCTGGTCGAGGATGCCCAGCGACTGGGCGGCGTTCTGGGTCAGCCAGCGAATCGCGCGCTCCGGCGCGATGTCCATGCCCGACTGGCGCGCATGCGCCATTACCTTCGCGGCCTCCTGGTTGAGGCGCTGGATGCCTTCCCCCGAGTCCGAATGCACGATGGCGCAGCCACCGGCCGGGCGGTCGACCAGCGCGATGTTCTCCTGGATGCCGTCGAAGGCTTCCATCTTGAAGCCCCACCAATCGGCCCAGAGCGCACCGCAGGTGCCCTCGGCCGCCAGGCGGTCGGCGATCTTGTACGCCTCCACGCCGTGGTGGAACGCGGCCACCTTGAAGCCGAACTCCTTGGCCAGGTCGAGCATGGTGGTCATCTCGTCGGCGCGGTAGCAGTGGATGTGCACCATGATGTCGCCGTTGATCGCGCCGGCCAGCGTGTCCAGCTTCAGGTCACGCTTGCCGCCGGTGTCCTTGTCGCTGTCGGCGCTGCCGTTGCTGCCTTCCCACCAGCGCTTCTTTTTCGGCGGCTTGGGCGCGTTCTTGCGCAGGTATTCACTGGCGTCGATGAAAGCCGCGCGGTAGCCCGCCACGTTGCCCATGCGCGTGGCCGGGCCACCCTTCTGGCCATACACGCGCTTGGGGTTCTCGCCGCAGGCCATCTTCAGGCCCCACGGCGCACCCGGGAACTTCATCGCCTGGTAGCTGGTGGCGGGCACGTTCTTCAGCGTCACGCCGCGGCCACCGATCAGGTTGGCCGAGCCCGGCAGGATCTGCAGCGACGTGACGCCGCCGGCCAGCGCGGTGGCGAAGCCCGGGTCCTGCGGCCACACCGAGTGTTCGGCCCAGACAGCGGCGGTGACCGGCGCGGTCATCTCATTGCCATCGCTGTGCGACTGCGTGCCCGGGCTGGGGTACACGCCCAGGTGCGAGTGCACGTCGATGATGCCCGGCGTGACCCACTTGCCGGTGCCGTCCACGCGGATGGCATTGGCCGGGGCCTGCAGGCCGGTGCCGACCGCCGACACCTTGCCGTCCTGCAGCAGCACGTCCGCGCCGTCCAGGCGCGTGCCGGTGCCGGTGAGCACGGTGGCATTGCTGATCAGCACCGGCGGCGCAGCGACCACGCGGTAGGTGCTGGGATACGGGTCGGCGGTGAAGCGCGACTTGGGCGCCGTGGCGGCCTGCGCGTTGCCGCAGGCCAAGCTGGCGGCAAGCGCCGCGGCGAGCACGGCGTGGGAGAGTGTGGACATGGTGCGGATTTCCCCTGGACAGACGCGGGTCGGCGCGGATCGCGGACCCGTTCCGCACCCTAGCCGGCGTCGATCACGCTGCCAACCATGACGATGGTCATGGGCCGGTGACAGAATGCGCAAAACACGACGACGCGACGAGACGGGAGCGCAATGAAGAACAAGCAAGAGATCGTCGACAACTGGCTGCCCCGGTACACGGGCGTGCCGCTGGACGGGTTTGGCGAACACATCCTGCTCACCAACTTTGGCGGCTATGTGCATACCTTCGCCCGGTTGACCGGTGCGGAGGTGGTGGGGCTGGACCGGCCGATGCCCAGTGCAACGGCCGACGGCATCACCATGATCAACTTCGGCATGGGCAGCCCCAACGCGGCGACCATGATGGACCTGCTGTCGGCCATCCATCCCAAGGCGGTGCTGTTCCTGGGCAAGTGCGGCGGGCTGAAGCGCAAGAACCTGCTGGGCGACCTGGTGCTGCCGATCGCCGCCATCCGCGGCGAGGGCACCAGCGACGACTACCTGCCGGCGCAGGTGCCGGCGCTGCCGGCGTTCGCCCTGCAGCGCGCGGTGTCCACCATGATCCGCGACCTGGGCCACGACTACTGGACGGGCACCGTGTTCACCACCAACCGGCGCGTGTGGGAACACGACGAAGCCTTCAAGGAGCGGCTGCGCGCGATGCGCTGCATGGCCATCGACATGGAGACCGCGACCATCTTCGCCGCCGGCTTCGCCAACCGCATTCCCAGTGGCGCGCTGCTGCTGGTGTCCGACCAGCCGATGATCCCCGAAGGGGTGAAGACGGAGGCCAGCGATGCCAAGGTCAGCGCCGAGTTCGTGGAGAACCACATCCAGGTCGGCATCGAGGCGCTGAAGCTGATTCGGCGCAACGGCAAGTCGGTGCGCCACCTGCGCTTTGACGAATAGGAGCGCCCATGCGCGACCAGCATCAGGACACCGCCGCCGCTGAAGGCGCCCCGCAGGGAAAGGCGTGCCCAACGACCGCGGCGGAGGTCGTCACCTTCTGGCGCGACGCGGGTCCCTCGCGCTGGTTCGCGCGCAGCGAGGCCTTCGACCGTGAGTGCGAGACACGCTTCCTGGCCGCGCACCATGCGGCGGCGAGGCGCGAAATGGAATCGTGGATGGCCGATGCGGAGGGCGCCTTGGCGCTGCTGATCCTGCTGGACCAGATTCCGCGCAACGTCTTCCGCGACAGCGCGCATGCCTATGCAACCGATCCGCTGGCGCGGCATTACGCGCAGCGCGCGATCGAGGCGGGCTTCGACCGCGCGGTCGAGCCGGCACTGCAGGTGTTCTTCTACCTGCCGTTCGAACACGCTGAGGACATGGATGACCAGCGGCGCTCGTTGGAACTGCACGGGCGACTGGCCGGTGATGACGCCGACCACTGGGCGCGGCTGCACCTGGAGATCATCGAGCGGTTTGGCCGCTTCCCGCATCGCAACGCGGCGCTGGGCCGCACCACCACCGCCGAAGAGCAGGCGTTCCTCGACGGCGGCGGGTTCAGTGGCTGAGCAGGGCGGCGCAGCCGCTTCGGCGGCTCAGTAGCGACCGATGCTGCTGTCGACTTCGGTGGCCCAGGCGTCGATGCCACCGGTGACGTTGAACAGCCGGGTGAAGCCCAGGCCGCGGAAGTGCTCGGCCGCCTGCTGGCTGCGGCCGCCGTGATGGCACAGGAACGCCAGCGGCGTGTCCTTCGGCAGTCCCTCCAGCGCAGCGCGGCCGTCGTCATCGAACGTGGAGAACGGCACTCGCACCGAGGCCATCATCCGCTCGTCGAACGGGCGCACGTCCACCAGGGTCACCGTGCCGTCGGCGGCCTGTGCGGCGGCGTCGGCGGGCGACAGCTCGCGCACCTTGGCCGGCGCATTCGGGTTCTCGATCACCAGGCCGCGGCCGCGCGCATCGTCGACCCAGTCAATGGTCAGGCCCTCGGCGCGGCGCGCACTGGCCAGGTCGAACTGGGCGCGGACGCCGTCCTGCTCCACCGCGATGGCGCCGGTGTCCACCGGGGCCAGCTGCAGGCGGGCGTTGAAGCGCGGATCGACCTCCACCTGCAGGGCATAGCCCTCGCCGGCGTTGGCCACGGCCTCGCGCAGCATCTGCGCCGCGGCGGGCGTGATGGTGATGCTGGGCGGGGTGCGGTCGGGCTGGGCCAGGCCGAGCACGGTGTACAGCTCGCCGGAGTTGACCATCTGCTCGATGATGTCGCTGCCACCGACCAGTTCGCCGCCGATGTACAGCTGCGGGATCGTCGGCCACTCGCCAAAGACCTTGATGCCCTCGCGGATCTCCGGGTCGGCCAGCACGTTGATGTGCGCGTAGTCCACACCCACGGCCGAGAGCGCGCCTACGGCCTTGGCCGAGAATCCGCATTGCGGCGCGCTCGGCTCGCCCTTCATGAACAGGACGACGTTGTTGGCGGCCAGCAGCGATTCGATGCGGGCGCGCAGGGCGGGGTCAAGCGACATGGCGGAATCCATCAAGCGGGGGATGCCGCCATTTTACGCCTTGTATTGCCACCCCGGCCGTGAATTGCCAGGAGCGCGGTTGACCAAGGTCAGCCCAAGGCGCCGCGACCCGGCGCCGGTCAGCGACCGGCCAGCAACCGGCGCGCCGTGGGCAGTGCCAGGTTCGCCCATTCCTCGTACATCGCGGCCGACGGGTGCAGGCCATCGTCGGCCAACATCGCGGGCTCGCGGCCGCGCGTGCGGTTGATGTCGGTGAGGTCCACGAACGCCACGCCCTGCGCCTCGCACAACCGATGCGCGGTGGCGTTGTACTCATCCAGTTCGCACGCGATCTGGGCGCGGTCGCGAGCCTGCTCCGTGGCAAACGGGGTCACGCCCCAGTCCGGGATCGACAGCACCATCACCCGATCCGCGCGCCCGCGCGCGTGGCGCACCGCGCGCGCCAGCAGCTCGCCAAACTCGCCGGCGTAGTCGGCACAACTGCGCCCACGGTACTGGTTGTTCACGCCGATCAGCAAACTGACGAAGTCGTATTCCTCCAGCGGCGGCTGCGCCAGGTCCATCGCGGTCAGCAGCTCGTCGGTGGTCCAGCCGGTGGTGGCGATGGTGCGCGGGAACTCCAGCGGCACGCCTTCCTCGCGCAGTGCCAGGGTCAGGCGCACCGGCCAGCGTTCGCCCGGGGCCACGCCTTCGCCGATGGTGTAGCTGTCGCCCAAGGCGAGGTAGGTCAGCGCATTCGGGTCGGTGGCCATGAGGTGCTCGGGCGAGGGCGGGGACGATGGCACTGATGGTAGCCGCCTCCGACCCCGATGTACCGCGCGGAAGACGGCTGGCGTGCGCCCGCGCCGGTCAGGCGCCCGCCCGCATCAGGCGATGGCGCGCAACTCACTCTCCTGTGCCCGCTCGGCGTGCCGGTCCAGCACGCGCTCGATGCGGGTGAATACCTCGCGCACGTCGGCCGGTTCCGGCAGCAGGGTCACGCGGAAGTGGTTGCGGTACGGCACGTTGAAGCTGGAGCCCGGCACCACCAGCACGTCCTCGGTTTCCAGCAGCTCCAGCGCGAACTGGTGGTCGTCGAAGCCCTGCGCCGCCGGGCCGACCACACCCGGGAACGCATAGAGCGCGCCCGCCGGCTCGACCAGGCTGAGGTGCTTGCTGGCAGCCACCGCCTCGACCACCGCGCGGCGCGCCTCGTACAGGCGGCCGCCCGGCTGGCACAACGGGGTGATGGTGTCCTCGCCGTGCAGCGCCGCCTCGATGGCGAATTGCCCCGGCACGTTGGCGCACAGGCGCAGCGCGCCCAACAGGTCCATGGCGTGGTGGTAGTCGCCGCTGGCCAGCGGATCGCCGGACAGCACCGCCCAGCCCACGCGCCAGCCGCAGGCGCGGTGCACCTTCGACAGGCCGCCGAACGACAGGCACGGGGTCTCGCCGGCCAGCGGGGCGATGGGTTGGAACTGCGCCCCGTCGTAGGTGATGGAGTCGTAGATCTCGTCGGCCATGATCAGCAGGCCGTGTTTGGCCGCGATGGCGACAATCTTCTGCAGCAGCTCGCGCGGGTACACCGCGCCGGTCGGGTTGTTGGGGTTGATCAGCACGATCGCGCGGGTGCGCGAGGACACCAGCGACTCGATCTCCTCCGGGTCGGGCAGGAAACCGTTCTCCGGCAGGCAGCTGTAGTACACCGGGCGGCCATCGTTGAGGATGGTCGCGGCGCTCCACAGCGGGTAATCGGGCGAAGGCAGCAGCACCTCGTCGCCCGGGTTGAGCAGCGCACGCAGCGACAGGTCGATCAATTCGCTGACGCCGTTTCCGACGAACACGCGCTCGGGCGAGGCGTTGGGCGTGCCGCGCTCCTTGTAGAAGCGGGCGACGGCCTCGCGCGCGGCCGGCAGGCCCTGCTGGTGGGTGTACGGGTCGGTGCGGGCGATCTGGTCTGCGATGGCGCGCTGCAGGTGTTCCGGCGCGCGGAACCCGAATGCGCCCGGGTTGCCGATGTTGAGCTTGATCTGCTTGCGTCCCTGGCCCTCCAGCTCACGGGCTCGCCGGGCCAGCTCTCCGCGGATTTCGTAGCGGACTTCGGAGAGGCGGTCGCGGGTCTTCAGGCTGGGCGGGGACATTGTGGGGCATTGGCGTGGGGTGGGACCCGCAGATTAGCCGAAAATCTGCCGGGCAAGCGTGGGTTTGCGGCAGATTTTTCCGCAGAAAGTCCAATTTTCGTGACGGACATGGGAAAAGCGTTGGCCGGCGGACATCCGCCAGGTGCCCGTAACGCCCTGGCGGCGAGCCGCCGCCGACCCAGCGACGCCCTCGTGGCTGGTCTAGAATCGCACCATGCCCACCCGCGCCCGCACCGTTTGAGCCCTGAGACGAGCGCCCTGCAGGCAATCGGCTGGCCGCTGGCCGCCGACGGCCAGCCGGACCCCGTGGCCTGGCGCGAAGCACTGGCGGCCCACCCCGGGGCCCGCCCGGCCCGCGTGGTGGAGCAACACCGCAGCGGTTACGTGGTCGCCGATGGCCCCGAGCGCACCTTCGGCGTGGAATCGCTGCCCGAGTGGCAGCGCCCGCGCTTCCCACCCGAGCAGCGTGCCGGGGTGGGCGACTGGGTGCTGATCGAGGACCAGGCCAACCACAAGCCGCAGATCGTGGCCCTGCTGCCGCGCCGCACCAGCATCAAGCGCGGCGCGGCCGGCGAGCATTACCGCCAGCAGTTGATCGCGGCCAACGTCGACACGGTGTTCGTGGTCTGCGGCCTGGACCTGGACTTCAACCCGCGCCGCATCGAGCGCTACCTGCTACTGGTGCGCGGCGGCGCCGAGCCGGTGGTGGTGCTGACCAAGGCCGACCTGGCCGCGGCCGACCCGTCGACCGCGCCGGAGGCGGACGCCACGCGCGCCATGCTGGCCGAACTCGGCGTGGCCGTCTGCACGGTCAACGCCAAAGACCCCGCCAGCGTGGCCCAGCTGGCCCCCTGGCTGCAGCCGGGGCGCACGGCCGTGCTGGTCGGCTCGTCCGGCGCTGGCAAGTCCACCCTTACCAACACCCTGCTGGGCGAGGAGCGGATGAAGACCAGCGCCGTGCGCGCGCACGACTCGCGCGGCCGCCACACCACCACCTACCGCGCGTTGCTGCCGCTGCCGTCGGGCGCCTGCATGATCGATACGCCGGGCATGCGCGAGCTCAAGCCAACCGGTGAAGAGGACGTGGGAGAGAACTTCTCCGACGTCGAGGCGCTGGCTGCGCAGTGCAAGTTCCGCGACTGCCGCCACGGCAAGGAGCCGGGCTGCGCGGTGCAGGCCGCGATGGCCGCGGGCACGCTGGATCCGCAGCGCTTCGCCAACTACCCAGAAGCTGTGGATCACATCTTCGGTTTCCAGTTGCAGGCGAACGGGTTGGCCGGTGGGGATGTGGATTTCGTTGGCGGTGACGGCGCCGGTTCCAGGGTAGCGGACTTCCCACCACCATTGGTGGCCGATCACT
>CBFGOS010000096.1:0-7576 GCA_965650425.1 uncultured Lysobacter sp.
GATGGACAAGACGCTGGCCGAACTCGAGGAAGAGCGCGCTGGTGTGGCCCACCTGCTCTGATCGCGGCCACGTCGCGACAGGGTTGATGAAGGGGCGGCATTGGGCCGCCTCTTCTGTTTCGTGGGGGATGATCCCGGTTGCCGGGTGGCGGCGCGCAGCACGGACTTCGATCAAGCACGAGGCTGGCGGGCGAAGTTCCCCCCGCGGCACTGGCGCGTTCGCGTCAGGTCACTGCCCGAGCACGGCAGCGGCATCGACGACCTCGACATCGCTCATCTGGCGTGCCCACTGGTCGTACCACGGTTTGTGCGACGCGCCGACGATGTTGAGAACGCGCACGCTGGGAGTGCGGCTGATGGCCGCGCGGATATTGGCGGCCATGCGTAGGTTCCGCGTTTCCCACCAGCCGACATACTGACGACCGAACCGTTCTGGATGGGGGTCGGCGAGCGCACCTCCGAAATCCAGCTGGATCGTGTCGTCGGTGGCATGCGCGGCATTGAGGATGCGGTAGTACGCCAGCAGGCTTTCACCGTCGTGAACGCGTTTCTCGACTTCGGATTGCTGGACCAGTTGAGGCGAGGGCACGATCGCTTCGTATCGCGCCTGCTGCCACGGCTCGAAGTCCGGGTCCTGCACGCTGAAAATGGCGTCGCTGGTGTGGTCGTCGACGGCATGGAGACGATCCAGCCCGACGCTCGCCGCGACTTCCGCCGCGATGTCGATGCTTTCATTCATCCCGCCCGACGAGCGCGACAGGTGCTTGACGGCGCGCTCGCTGAGCGTGTCCCCCGCACGCCTTTCTGCCGCAGGCAGGCGCAGCCACTGAACCATCGCCGAGCCGAAGTCGCCGGCGGCAAGGAAGAGCATCGCCAGTTCGCGGCGCTGGGCCGGCGTTGGCGTACGCGGCCAGGTGGCCAGATGGTGCTCCGCGCGCGCCTCGGCTTCGGCCTGGGTCAGTTTCAGGCTGCGCTGGAACGGCGTGGCGTCCGTGCAGTAGGTGTCGTAGGTTTCGGCGTAACGTCCCGGCAGGTTGCGCATCATTTCGCATTGCGACCCGGAGAGGTTTTCGATCGTGATCACCTGCGGGCGCCAGGTGGCGATACGCGTGCGCAGGGGCGTGAGCCAGGCGGCCTGCCAGTCCTGGGAGTGGCTGGAGAGATGAATGCTGGCGAGCGTCATCATCTGCGTCCGCGGGCCGGCAACTTCCGGGCGGGTGCCGAGCGGTGGGGCGAACTGGGCGTGGCAGGGGAGGGCCTGGGTTGCGGCGGAAACGGCGAGCAGTGCTGGCAACAGATATCGCATTGGGGAACGCCTGTTCTGGGTGGCGAGCGAGGCGGTTTGCCGCGCACGGCCCTGTCGTGGGCAATGCCAGCATGGGCATGGCGGCACCGCGGGGCGCGTGGAACCCGTGCGAAGCGGGAAATGGGCTGCTCGAATCGGGGCAAGCCACGGCGCAAGCGAGCGATACCGCCGGGATTTCAGCGATCCAGCCAGTCGCGCAGTGCCCCCGCGCGCTCCTGACTGACCGTGCAGGCTTCGGCCAGCGGCGGCGTGAGGGTCAGTTCCAACTTGCTCTTGAAACCGCGATCAATCCGCGCGATCGCCTCGGCCCGCGTGATCACCTGCCGGTTCACCCGGAAAAAAACGCTCGGGTCCAACGTCTGCTCGAGTTCATCCAGACTCTGAGAAACCGGATAGGCGCGGCCACCGTGGGTCACCACACGGACGACCAGGGCCTTGTGGAAGTAGGCGACTTCTTCCAGCGCGAGGGACACCAGCGTTTCTCCCGACTGAACCAGAATGCGCCTGCGGTATTGCCGGGATGCCTGGAAATAGTGGCGAGCCGCGGCGCGGCTGCCCGGCGGATCTGGCGATAGGTTCGACTCGCGCAGCCGGCGCCACTTCGCCAGCGCGGTGGCCAGACGCGCCGGACGGATCGGCTTGAGCAGGTAATCGATGCCGAAGGCCTCGAACGCCTGCAGCGCGAACTGGTCATACGCCGTGGTGAAGATGACCGGCGATGTCGGCGGCAGGGCGTCGAAGATCTCGAAACACAGGCCATCCGCCAGGTGCACGTCCATGAAGACCAGGTCCGGCGTGGGTGTCTGGGCGAGCCGCGCAATCGCCGGGGCAATGGCGCCGATGGAGGGTTCCAGGATCAGTTCAGGCGCCAGCTCGGTGAGCAGCGAGCGCAAGGCGTCCCCCGCGACCGGTTCGTCTTCCACGATCAGTGCATGCAGGGGTGCCGTCATGGGGCGGTCGCTCTGGGGCGGGCAAGCAGCCCGAGCTCGACGATGAAGGCGCCGCACTCGCGGGCCACGCGGATGCCTTCGGCGCCGAGCAGGCGATACCGTTGCTCGATGTTGGCCAGCCCGGTGCCAGCCCCCGGATTGGGACTGTGTCGCGGCTTGATGGGATTCGACACCCGTATGCCGCGATCGGTCAGGCGCACCTGCACGACCAGCGGATCATCGTCGCGGGTCCGGTTGTGACGGACCGCGTTCTCCACCAGCACCTGCAGGCTCATCGGTGGGAGCATCAGGTCGGCAGCCTGGTCCATGGGGCCAATGTCCACGCGAAGGCCTTCGCCATGCCGCGCCTGCAGCAGGGCGCGATAGGCATGCAGGAACTCCAGCTCTCGTGCCAACGGCACCAGGTCGTGGTTCGAGTGGCCGAGCCCATAACGCAGTACATCGCTCAACTCCAGCAATAACGTGCGGGCGTGCGCCGGGTCCTGCGCAATCAGTCCATGCACGGTATTGAGGCTGTTGAACAGGAAGTGGGGATTGATCTGGGCCTTCAGGGCGTCGAGTTCCGCGCGCAGCATCGCAGCCTGCATGTCTCGGGTGTCACGCTGTGCGCGCTGCAGGCTGGCATGGAAATCCAGCGTGACATGCAGCGCGTTCAATGCCAGCGAGAAGACGGTGGCGATGAGCGCCGTCACCGTCAGGTGCGGCCAGCCAATGGTGTCGTTGGCGCCGTTGTGGATCTCGTGGAGCTTCAGCGGGATGTAAACGACCAGGCTGAAGGCGATGATGGCGAGGGTTGACCCGCCTACCTGCAGGACCACGCGGTGGGCCGCACGGGCGTGCCAGGGCCAGCGGCGCTCCAGCCAGCGCGAGTAGTGCCGGATCGCTTCGCTGAGCAGGGCGACCCAGGCGATGAGGCCAAGCACCGGGCCGAAAGACAAATGGGGAGGCTCGTCGAACAGGCTGGACACCCACACGGTCGCGGCGACGATGACCGCCACCGCCGCGGGATACAGCACGCGCGCGATCCGGTCGATGGGCAGCAATGGCGCGCTGGCGAGGGGCGAGGTACGCATCGGCGAATGGTCCGACGGTCGGTAGGTGTTTGCCAAGCAGAGTTCGATCGAAGCCGGATTCCGGTCGATTGAAGTGGACAACGGGGAGGGGGAGCCGGCGGGGAAGGGGCGAAGCGTTCTCCCGTGGGAGGGGCGTGGAGGCGAATCCCATTCGCATCGACGAGCATTGCTGGGTGCTGCATCGCAGCATCCTGCGGCCTCCGGTACGCACCGCGCCTTCCTGCACCCCCCTCGAACTGGCACTGCGCAAGGGGGTGGTGACTTTTCGACCAATGTCTTAGCACGGCAGCTTGCTGCGCCGCGATAGCCTCCCTGCATTGTCGTGGAGGAATGGGCATGCGTTACGAGGAGTTCTATCGCCGGTCGATCGAGCAGCCGGAAGCCTTCTGGGCCGAGCAGGCGGAGGCCATCCACTGGCACCACGCGCCAGACAGGATTTTGGACGACTCGCAACCGCCGTTCCGCAAGTGGTTCGTCGGTGGCCAAACCAACCTTTGCTACAACGCGGTGGACCGTCACCTCGAGGCCCGCGCGGAGCAGTTGGCGCTGGTCACGATATCCACCGAGACCGGCCTCACCCGCGAGATCACCTACCGTGAATTGCACCGCGAGGTGAATACCTTCGCCGCCGTGATCCGCGCGCTTGGCGTGGAGCGGGGCGATCGCGTCGTCATCTACATGCCGAACATGGCCGAGGCCGTTTTCGCGATGCTGGCCTGCGCGCGCATCGGCGCGGTGCACTCGGTGGTATTTGGCGGTTTCGCGGCGCACAACCTCGCACTGCGCATCGATGATGCCGAGCCGAAGCTGCTGATCTGCGCCGATGCCGGCATGCGCGGCGGCAAGGTCATTCCGTACAAGCCGCTGGTGGACGCGGCGTGCGCCGAGGCCTCGTCTCCGCCTGAGCACGTGCTGATCGTCGATCGCGGCCTGGATACTGCGCTCACGCGTGTCGAAGGCCGGGACGTGGATTACGCCAGCCTGCGCACGCAGTACGACGGTGCCGAGGTGGAAATCGCCTGGTTGGAGTCGAACGAACCGAGCTACCTGCTCTACACGTCCGGCACCACCGGCAAGCCCAAGGGGGTGCAGCGCGACGTGGGTGGCTACGCGGTGGCGCTGGCGATGTCGATGTGGTCGATCTACGACATCCAGCCCGGGCAGGTGATGTTCTCGACGTCCGACGTGGGCTGGGCGGTCGGGCACAGCTACAACGTGTACGGGCCGCTGATCGCCGGCGCCACGTCGATCCTCTATGAAGGGCTGCCGGTCAACCCGGATCCCGCGATCTGGTGGCAGATCTGCGAACGCTATGGCGTGCGCACCATGTTCTCGTCGCCCACGGCCATTCGCGTGCTGAAGAAGCAGGACACGGCCTATCTGCGGCAGCACGACCTGTCCGCGCTGAAGTACCTGTTCCTGGCGGGCGAGCCATTGGATGAACCGACCGCGCAGTGGATCACCGAGGGCATCGGCAAGACCATCATCGACAACTACTGGCAGACGGAAACCGGATGGCCGGTGCTTGCGCTGATGCCGGGCCTGGACATGAAGCCGGTGAAGTTCGGCTCGCCCGGCCTGCCCACCCCCGGCTACAACCTGCGCGTCATCAACGACGTTACCGGCGAGGACGTGGCGCCCGGCGAGAAGGGCGTGCTGGTGATGGTGCCGCCGCTGCCGCCCGGGTTCATGACCACGATCTGGCGCGACGACGCCCGTTTCGTCTCAAGCTACTTCGGCCACTTCAAGGAGCTGCTGTACAGCTCGCTGGACTGGGCGATCCGCGATGCCGATGGCTATACCTTCATCCTCGGGCGTACCGATGACGTCATCAACGTCGCCGGGCATCGCCTGGGCACGCGCGAGATCGAGGAGTCGGTGTCCACCCATCCCTCCGTCGCCGAGGCCGCAGTGGTCGGCGTGCACGACGAACTCAAGGGCCAGGTGCCCGTCGTGTTCGCCACGCTCAAGCAGGGCGCCGAAGGCATGAGCGCGGTGGAGGTCGCGGCCGCGATGCAGAAGCGCGTGGTGGAGCAGTTGGGCGCAGTGGCCCGCCCCTCGCGGGTGTACGTGGTCAACGCGTTGCCCAAGACCCGCTCTGGCAAGCTGCTGCGCCGCTCCATCCAGGCACTGGCCGAGTCCCGCGACCCGGGTGACCTGTCCACGCTGGATGATCCCGGGGCCCTGGAAGAGGTCCGCCGTGCCTTGGGCCGCGGTGCGGATGCGGGCAACTGATAAAATGACGGGCTGAACAAAGGAGACACCATGGCCCTCGCACCGTCCGCCGGCGCGCGCTTCCGCGCCGCCCTCTCCGAAGAAACCCCGCTGCAGGTGATGGGCGCCATTACCGCCTACGCCGGCCTGATGGCCAAGCGGGTGGGCTACAAGGCGCTGTACCTGTCCGGTGGCGGCGTGGCCGCCAACTCGCTGGGCATGCCCGACCTCGGCATCAGCACGATGGAAGACGTGCTCACCGACGCACGCCGCATCGTCGACGCCACGGGCATGCCGCTGCTGGTCGACATCGACACCGGCTGGGGGGGGGCGTTCAACATCGGCCGCACCATCCGCAATTTCGAACGTGTCGGCGTGGCCGCCGTGCACATGGAAGACCAGGTGGGCCAGAAGCGTTGTGGCCACCGGCCGGGCAAGGAAGTGGTCACCAAGGACGAGATGGTCGACCGGGTCAAGGCCGCGGTGGATGGGCGCACGGATCCGGACTTCGTGATCATGGCGCGCACCGATGCGGCCGCCGTGGAGGGCATCGACAGCGCGATCGAGCGCGCAGTGGCCTACGTCGAGGCCGGCGCGGACATGATCTTCCCCGAGGCGATGAAGACGCTGGATGACTACCGCAAGTTCAAGGCTGCGGTGAAGGTGCCGATCCTCGCCAACCTGACCGAGTTCGGCAGCACGCCGTTCTTCACCACCGACGAGCTGCGCGACGCCGGCGTGGACATTGCCCTGTACTGCTGCGGCGCCTACCGCGCGATGAACAAGGCGGCACTGAACTTCTACGAAACGGTGCGCCGCGAAGGCACGCAGAAGAACATCATCGACACGCTGCAGACGCGCGCCGAGTTGTACGACTACCTGGGATACCACGCGTACGAGGACAAGCTCGACGCGCTGTTTGCCCAGGACAAGTAATCGGTGGCGGCATGGTCGGCCGACGGAGCGTACAGGACCCCGCGATGTTGGGTTTCCCCTGTCCCTCCTCCGCCGGCGCGTCCTTCCGCCCCCGACCGCAGCGGGCGCGATCTGGCCCGCCACGGTCGATGCGACATGCCAGTCGCAATACAGGCGTTTTTCCTTTGTGTTCCCTAGCGTTTGATAACGACGCGCGCCACGGTGACCGGACATTCGGGCCATCCGCACGCCGCTTCCACCAGGAGTGATTCCATGACTGAACCTGCCCAGGTCCTGCCCAAGGCCAAGAAGTCGGTAGCGCTGAGCGGCACTGCCGCCGGCAACACCGCGCTGTGCACCGTCGGCCGCAGCGGTAACGACCTGCATTACCGCGGCTACGACATCCATGACCTGGCGACGAAGTCGTCGTTCGAGGAAGTGGCGCACCTGCTGGTGCACGGCACGTTGCCGACCGCGTCGCAGCTGAAGGCCTACCGCACCAAGCTCAAGCGCCTGCGCGGCCTGCCCGCGATCGTCGCCGAGGCCCTGGAACTGGTGCCGGCGAACGCCCACCCCATGGACGTGCTGCGCACCGGTTGCTCGGTGCTGGGCACAGTGCTGCCCGAGCGCGAAGGCCACCCGGCCAACGAGGCGCGCGACATCGCCGACAAGCTCATCGCCAGCTTTGGTTCGATGCTGTTGTACTGGTGGCACTTCACCCGCAATGGTCGTCGCATCGACGTGGAAACCGACGACGAGACGACGGCGGGCCACTTCCTGCACCTGCTGCACGGCGAGGCGCCGAGCGCGCTGCACGCCGAGTCGCTGGACAAGTCCCTGATCCTGTATGCCGAACACGAGTTCAATGCCTCGACGTTCACCGCGCGCGTGATCGCCGGTACCGGTTCGGACCTGCATTCGTGCATCACCGGTGCGATCGGCGCGCTGCGCGGCCCGAAGCACGGTGGCGCCAACGAAGTGGCGATGGACATCATCAGCCGCTATGGCAACGCCGATGCCGCCGAGGCGGACATCCGCGCGCGCATGGAGCGCAAGGAGATCGTCATCGGCTTCGGCCACCCGGTGTACACCATCGGCGACCCGCGCAACCCGATCAT
>CBFGOS010000097.1:0-7548 GCA_965650425.1 uncultured Lysobacter sp.
GTGAACAGGGCCTGATGGCTGTTGGCCGATCCATACATGGGTTTCACATGCCGGCGCGTTAGATGCGTGCACGGGCGGCGCGGCGATGCGACCACCCCTGCGACCACCCCGGCGCGTGGCGCGACCCATCCAATGATCGAAGGAGATGACCCATGAAGCGTATTGTTGCCCTCATGCTGCTGGCCGCGTTCTCGACCGGTGTGCTCACCGCCTGCAACACCATGGAAGGCGTGGGCCAGGACGTGCAGAAGGTCGGCGAAAAGGTCGAAGACAAGGCCGGCGATTGCAAGGACGGCAAGTGCTGATCACGCATGCGTGATGCGCAGCGCGTCCTCGACGCACCCCTGCATTGGAAAGGGCCGGTTGATCCGGCCCTTTCCATTTTTATTTCCGCGCCGCCGCACGCGTTTCGCACGCCGTGTTCAGGGTTGCCCCTGCTCATGCACCTGAACGCGTGCGATTTCACTGCCCGCGAATGCGCACGTAACGCAATGCCTACCCGATGCGAATGCGCACGTTGCGATGCTGTGTGTGCGGCATGAACACCACGCCGCACTCCCCCAGAAGAAAGAGGACACATGCAATGAACAAGGACATCATCGCGGGCAAGTGGAACCAACTGAAGGGCAAGGCTCAGGCGAAGTGGGGTGATCTCACTGACGACGTATTCGATGTTCAGGAGGGCAACGCCGAATACCTCGCCGGCAAGCTGCAGGAGCGTTACGGCTGGGACCGCGACCGCGCGAACCGAGAGGTCCGCGATTTCGAGAAATCGCTGCATTGACCATGTTGGTGTGGCGATGAGCAAGCGCTGCAATAGCGTGAGCGCATTGACTCTCCCTCAGCAATTGCACGGGCCGGCGCTGCCGGCCCGTGTCGTTGGTCAAACGCGAATGTGCAACCTCGTCCCCGCGAACCGCCGGCTCACTGCGGAAATGGCGGGTCGGCGACGAATCCCTCCGGGAACGCACGGGGTTCACGCGGCGGCCACCCGTGACGGGCACGCGGCAGGATGCCGCGCGCAATGAGGCTGGCGCGGTCGTCGTAGCGCAGTTGGAGTACCTGCTCCGGGTGCCGTGACGCACGCACGAAATCCGTGCGCGAAACCGGCGACCATTCGCGCTCGCCGTGGCCCGTGCCGAGGCCCTGGGGCGCGGCTTCGGCGCTGGCGGCATCGGCCTGCGTGGATGCCGAACGATCCGCCTTCCGCGCGCGCTCGGCGATTGGCGCGGGCGGGTACAGCGGCCGCGGCAGCACCACCGGTCGCGCTTCGGCAAACACCGCGATGCCGATCACGCCCACGTTGTCGGGCCGGCCGGTGCGTGCGGCATAGCTGTCCTGCAGGTCCGTGAATACGAACTGCGCCACGTCATCCAGCGACTTGCGCCAGCCACTCACCTCGGTGCTCTGCCACGGGCCCAGCACGTAGCCGGCCTGCGACGGGTGCGCGGTCTGCCCCGTCACGGCGTTGACGCCGTCCACTGACAGCACCACCAGCACGCGCTCGCCGCTGGCGTTGCTCAGGCGCACGCTGTAACGGTGGCCGGGCGTGCCGGCAATCCAGTCCTGGCCGCGGTGTCGGATGGGGGCCAGCCAGTCGCCCTCGTCGCGGTCGACCACGCTGATCTCCACCCGGGGGCGGGCGTAGGCGGGCAGGGCACAGGCCGCGAGCAGGGCGGCGGCCAGCAACAGGGTGGGGCGCAACATGGGCATGTCTCCGCTTGGTGTGCAGGGTGGAACGCCCGACCACGCCCGGCGGGGTTGGTCCGCGCCGGGTAAAATGCCGGTCCGTTCACCCCACGGTTGCCTTCGATGTCCCGTACCCGCGTCCTCACCGGCATCACCACCTCCGGCACCCCGCACCTGGGCAATTACGCCGGTGCGATCCGTCCGGCCGTGGCCGCCAGCCGCGCCGCCGACGTGGAGAGCTTCTACTTCCTCGCCGACTACCATGCGCTGATCAAGGTGCAGGACCCGGCGCGCGTGCAGCGCTCCACGCTGGAGATCGCCGCCACGTGGCTGGCGTGTGGGCTGGAGCCCGACAAGGTGTGGTTCTACCGGCAGAGCGACATCCCCGAGACTACCGAGCTGATGTGGCTGCTGACCTGCGTGGCCGGCAAGGGCATCCTCAACCGCGCGCATGCCTACAAGGCCGCGGTGGACAAGAACCGCGAAGCGGGCGAGGACGATGACGCGGCGGTGACCGCCGGCTTGTTCATGTACCCGGTACTGATGGCCGCCGACATCCTGCTGTTCAACGCGCAGAAGGTGCCGGTGGGGCGCGACCAGATCCAGCACATCGAGATGGCGCGCGACTTCGGCCAGCGCTTCAACCACCTGTATGGCGAGGCCAGCGGGCGCGAGTACTTCGTGCTGCCCGAGGCGCACATCGAGGAGCAGGTGGCCACGCTACCCGGCCTGGACGGGCGCAAGATGAGCAAGAGCTACGACAACACCATTCCGTTGTTCGCGCCGCGCGAGCAACTGCGCAAGCTCATCGCCGGCATCGTCACCGACTCGCGCGCGCCGGGCGAGGCCAAGGAGGCCGATGGCTCGCACGTGTTCCAGCTGTACCAGGCGTTTTCGACCGGGGCCGAGGCCGCGGCGATGCGCCAGGCCTTCGCCGACGGCATTGGCTGGGGCGATGCCAAGCAGGCCCTGTTCGAACGCATCGATGCCGAGATCGCGCCGCAGCGCGAGAAGTACGAGGCGCTCATGGCGCGCCCGGCCGACATCGAGGACATCCTGCGCGATGGCGCGCGTCGCCTGCGCGCGCAGTACGCCACGCCACTGATGGCCGAGCTGCGTGAGGCCGTGGGCCTGCGCAACCTTGCCGCGGTGCCGGTGACTGCGAACAAGGTCATGGAGAAGGCATCGCTGCCGGTGATCAAGCAATACCGCGAGGCGGATGGTCGCTTTTACTTCAAGCTGGCCGATGGCGACCGCGTGTTGCTGCAGAGCATTGGCTTTGCCTCGCCGCGCGAGGCCGGCGAGCTGATCGGCGCCTTGAAGTCAGGCACGCTGCCAGTGTCGGCACTGGATGCGCAGGCCGCGCTTGGCGATGGCGTGGCCATCGACGAGGCGCAGGCCGCACTGGATGCCATCGTGCAGGCGGCCAAGGACAAGGAAGCCGCGAAGGCCTGATTGCTGCGACCAAAGCCGCATCGTGGCGTCTCGCTTGGCTGCCTAGACTGCGGTTGAACCGAAACCCGAGAGGTCGCAATGGGCGCAATGCACGGCATCCACACCATCGACACAGGATTCCAGCGGCCTCAATTCGACGCCGCGTTCCTGATGGTGGAGCAGGGCCGCGCCGCGTTCATCGATTGCGGTACCAACCACAGCGTGCCGGCCATGCTTGCCGCGTTGACCGCGCAGGGCCTCTGCCCGGAAGCGGTGGACTGGTTGATCCTCACGCACGTGCACCTCGACCACGCCGGTGGCGCTGGGCTGCTGATGCAGCACCTGCCCAACGCCACGCTGGTGGTGCACCCGCGCGGCGCGCCACACATGATCGACCCGTCCCGGTTGGTGGCCGGTGCCACCGCCGTGTATGGCGAGGCGGAAATCACGCGCAGTTACGGCGCCATCCAGGCGGTGCCTGCCGAGCGCGTGCATGAAGCGGCTGATGGCGCTGTCATCGACCTGGCGGGCCGGCCGCTGCTGTGCGTGGACACGCCGGGCCATGCGCGCCACCACTTTTGCGTGTGGGATGCGCGCAGCGGCAGCTGGTTCACCGGCGACACGTTTGGATTGTCGTACCGCGAGCTGGACGTGGACGGCCGTCCGTTCGTGATCCCGACCACCTCGCCCGTACAGTTCGAACCGGAACCGTTGAAGGCCTCGATCCGCACCCTGCTGGCACGCGGACCGGAGGCGATGTACCTGACCCACTACGGCCGCGTCGGCGACGTGGCGCGGTTGGGTGCGGACCTGTTGGAGCAGGTCGATGCAATGGTCGGGCTGGCGTGGCAGGCATGGGCCGCGGGGCACGATGATGCCGGCCGCCACGTGCAACTTGTGGACGCGTTGACCCGCTACTACACGCAGCGCGCGCAGGCGCATGGCGTGACGGACGCAGCGGCGGTGGTGCCGGACGTGTTGGGCATGGACATCGAACTCAACGCGCAGGGGCTGGGGGTGTGGCTGGCGCGCCAGACGCCGGCTGCGGTTGCGACCCCCGGCTGAGCGGCGCTCAGGGCCAGTGGTTGGGCGGCTCGCGCCGCGTGTCCTCGCGCATCGGCACCACGCAGAACCGCTGGCCGGTCGGCGCTTCCATCACCCACCAGCGCTCGCGCACATACGCGATCTTCTTCGCGCCCAATGCTTCCAGGCGCGACGCCTCTGCGTTGACGTCGTCGGCCTCGATGTCCAGGTGCACGCGCGAGGCGTGTTCGACCTTCTGCACTTCCACGTGCAGGCCACCGGGCGCGTCGCCGAATTCGGCATAGCGCCCGATGCCGCCCGAATCGGGGTCGGCCACGTGCAGCCCCAGGGCCTGGCTCCAGAAAGCGGCAGCGCCGTCGAGGTCGTCGGTCTGGCAGTCGATGATGAAGCCGGCCAGGCGGCTGCGGTGGGCCATGGGAGTGTCCTCAGGGGCGCGGTCGCGCCATCGCCTGCGAGCCGCGCAGGATCATGCGCACCATCTGGGTAAGTTGTTCGACCAGCTCCGCATCGCGCTCGGGCGGCAGGTCGAGCGCGGCGGTGCCAATGGCGAACACCAGGCGGGTGATGGCCTTGGCCACCAGCGCCGGCTCGTGCAGCGGCAGGTTGTCGACGGTGGCCAGGCGTACCAGGTCCACGCGCAGTTCTTCCTCGAAGAAGTCGAGTTGCCGGTCGACCGCGTGCTTGAACGCATCCGAACCCGCGGTGCCTTCGCGCAAAAGCACGTGCAGCAGCCGGTCGTCAGCGCGTACCTGCTCCATGAATGCGCCCACCGAACTGCGCACCACGCTGCGTCCGCTGCTGGCGCGGCGGCGCGCCTTGCCCACGATCTCGCGCAGCGACTGGCCGGCCAGGTCGATCAGCGCCACGGCCAGCTCGTCGACGTCGCGGAAGTGGCGGTAGAAGCTGTTGGGGGCAATGCCGGCCTCGCGCGCGACTTCGCGCAGGCTCAGCGAGGACACACTGCGGTGCGGCCCGATCAGCCGCAGCGCGGCCGCAGTCAGGTCTTCCCGCGAGATCGTGGCCTTGCGCCCGGTATGGAAGTCGGTGGCGACGTCGGAAGGTGGGGTCACGGGGCGGGTCGTTGGGCGCGGAGCCCCATCATAGCCAAATGGTTAATATACACGTGTATATACATTTGTGTGTCCGTGTGTATAGTGACGCCCCATGAGTGCCGTTTTCCTCCCCCCCGCTCCGGCCCGGCCCGGCCGGCTCCGGCGGTTGGCCCGCGCGTGGGTCTCGCCGGCCTTCATCGATTTCTGGGTTTCGCATGTGGTGCCGGCGTGGTCGCTGGAACGACCGCTGGCCCGCATCGTGGGCCGGCGGCAGGAGTCGCATGACGCCGTGACCCTGCTGCTGGCGCCCAACCGGCACTGGCGCGGTTTCCGGCCCGGCCAGCACCTGAGCCTGGGCGCGGAGGTCGACGGCGCACGCATCAGCCGCAGCTACAGCCTGTCGGACAGGCCGCGCGCGGATGGTCGGCTGGCGGTCACGGTGCGCCATGTGCCCGGCGGCAAGCTCAGTACCCACCTGTGCCACCACGCCAAGGTGGGCGATGTGCTTGAGTTGGGCCTCGCGTTCGGCGAGATGACGTTACCCACCGCGTCCGCGGAGCCGCTGCTGCTGCTCGCCGCGGGCAGTGGCATCACCCCGCTGATGGCGATGGTCCGCGCGTCGGCGGCGCAGGGCATGCCGGTGCCGCTCACGCTGGTGTATGCCGCACGCACCCATGCCGACCTGTGCTTCGTCGATGAGCTGCGCCGCCTGGCGGCAACGCATTCCAACTTCAACGTGCATTTCGCGCTGAGTCGCGAGGCAGCGATCGCCGACGATGAGTCCAGTGGCCGCATCGACTTGGCATTGCTGGCTGCGCGCGTGTCCGCGCTGGCGCAGCGCCGGGTGTATGTGTGCGGCCCGGGCGGCTTTGTCGCCCACGCGCGCGAGTTGCTGGCAGCGCAGGCGCATTCGTTCCAGGCGGAAGCCTTCACCCCGCCGCCGCGCGTGGTGGACGACACCGGCGATGTGCAGTTGACGCTGGCCGTCACCGGTCGCACGTTGACCGTGCCCCGCGGCATGTCCCTGCTGGACGCGCTGGAAGCGCAGGGCCTCAAGCCTGCGCACGGCTGCCGCATGGGCATCTGCAACACCTGCGCCTGCGGCAAGCGCAGCGGCACCACCCGCGACCTGCACACCGGCGACGCCATCGCCGAACCGGTGTCTGCCCTGAAGCTGTGCGTGCACAGTGCCGCCAGCGACCTCGTCATCGATCTTTGAGCCAGTCCCGCATGTCCCGCAAAACCCTCAATCGCCCGTTGGGCGCCGCCGAACTGGAACGCTTTGGCGCAGAGCTCGACGCCTTGCGTGCCCGCATCCTTGCCTCGTTGGGCCAGCGCGATGCCCGTTACATCCGCCGCGTGGTGAAGGCGGTGCGCTACACCGGGCTCGCCGGCCGAGGACTGCTGTTCCTGGGCGCGTTGGCGCTGGCGTTCGACACCCCGGCCCTGATGTGGGGCGCGTGGATCGGTGGCGTGCTGCTGCTGGCCCTGTCCAAGATCCTCGAAAACATGGAACTCGGCCACAACGTCATCCATGGCCAGTACGACTGGATGCGTGACCCGCACCTCAATGGCCAGAGTTACGAATGGGACATCGCCGGCACCAGCGACAACTGGCGCCGGTCGCATAACTTCCGCCACCACACGTACACCAACGTGCGCGGCATGGATGACGACATCGGCTATGGCCTGCTGCGCATCTTCCCCGAGCAGCGCTGGCGCCCCTATTACCTCGTGCAGCCGCTGGTGGCGATGGGGCTTGCGCTGCTGTTCCAGTGGGGCGTGGCGATCCAGGAGCTCAAGGTCGAGCGCTGGCTGCGTGGCCGCATTCCTTCGCGCCTGATGTGGCGCAAGTTCCGCCCGGTGGGACGCAAGTGGGTGCGCCAGTTGGGCAAGGATTACGTGGTGTTCCCGGCGCTGGCGGGTCCGTTTTTCCTGCCGGTGTTGCTGGGCAACCTGGTGGCCAACGGCCTGCGCAACCTGTGGACGTTCACGGTGATCTTCTGTGGCCATTTCACCGCCCACGCGGAGACCTTCCCACAGCAGGTGGTCAAAGGCGAGTCACGCGGCCACTGGTACCTGCGCCAGTTGCGCGGTTCGTCCAACCTGAGTGGAGGGCGCTGGCTGCACGTGCTGACCGGCAACCTCAGCCACCAGATCGAGCACCATTTCTTCCCGGACGTGCCCGCCAACCGTTACGCGGAGATGGCGGTGGAAGTGCGGCGCATCTGCGCGCGCTACGGCCAGCACTACAACACCGGTTCGATGGTGCGGCAGTTCGGCCAGGTGGTGTGGCGCATCTTGCGCCATGCGTTGCCGAGCCGGCCGC
>CBFGOS010000098.1:0-7470 GCA_965650425.1 uncultured Lysobacter sp.
CCGCCGTGGCGAAGGCCGAGGCCAAGGCCGACGAAAGCTGGCAGAGCCACGTCAAGGCGCGCGACGCCAAGTCCCGGCCTTCGCTGCCGCTCGCGCGGTACGCCGGCACCTATCGCGACGCCTGGTATGGCGATGTCACCATCGCGCAGGAGGGCGGCAAGCTGGTCATGCGTTTCAACCGCACGAAGTCACTGGTCGGGACGCTGTCCCACTGGCAGCACGACACCTTCATCGTGCGTTGGCAGGAGCGCTGGCTGAACGCCGACGCGTTCGTGACGTTCACGCTGGACGTGGACGGCAACGTGGCCGAGGCACGGATCAAGGCGATTTCGCCGCAGACCGATTTCAGTTTCGACTTCCACGACCTGCGGCTGGTGCCGGTCAGGGACACCGCCGCAGTGGCGAAGTGATAGCCGCGCGAGAGCTCCGCGGCACGGTCTCCGCTGGAGAATCCATCAATGCGGCTTGACGGCCAGCAGCTCCACCTCGAACACCAGCGAGGCGTTCGGCGGAATCACGCCGCCGGCGCCTTCGCGCCCGTAGGCCATGTAGGCGGGGATGAGCAGGGTGCGCTTGCCGCCCACGTGCATGCCCGCCACGCCATCGTCCCATCCACGGATCACTCGGCCGGCACCCAGCAGGAAGGTGAAGGGTTCGCCGCGGTCCACTGAACTGTCGAATTTCTCGCCGCGCTTGTCAGGGCGTCGCTGGTCGTAGATCCAGCCCGTGTAGTGCACGGTGACGTCGCTGCCCGAGGTGGCCACGGGGCCGGTGCCGACGGCGTTGTCGATGCGCTGCAACTCGGCCACGGTGCCGCCGGGCGGTGGACCGGGTTGGGTGCAGGCGGCAAGGAGGAGGCATAGCAACAGGACAGACAGCAAGCGGGTCAAAGGCATGGCGAGGTCCGTGGTGGGCGTGGTCATGGGCATTCCCGTAGCGGTATCTGCGCGGGGCAACGCATCCAGAGGATAGGGCAGGGGTGCGCAGGCCATTGGTAGTTGTGGCAGACGCCGTGGGCAGCGCCGGTTGTCCCCGGTTGCGGCTTGCCCTTACGCTGGGGCAACGACGCATGGGAGGTGTGCATGAGCTGGATCGGCATCGTGATCGTGGTGGTCTGCCTGTACCTGGCGCTGAAGGTGGCGGGATTCGCCATGAAGCTGCTCATGTGGGGGCTGGTGCTCTTCGGTCTGTACTGGTTCCTGGCGCCGATGGTGGGATGGCCCGCGCTTTTCTAGCGTTTGGAAGTTGTACGCAGGCGATCTCGCTTGCGGCGTTGGAACCTAGGCCACTTCACCCGCCGCATGCCCTGAGGCCCACGCCCATTGGAAGTTGTAGCCCCCCAGCCAGCCGGTCACGTCCACGACCTCGCCGATGAAGTACAACCCCGGCACGTGCTTTGACTGCATCGTGCTGGATGACAGGCTGTCGGTATCGACGCCGCCCAGCGTCACTTCGGCGGTGCGGTAACCCTCGGTGCCACTGGCCACCAGTGGCCACGCCTGCAGGACGTCTGCCAGGTGGCGCAGTTCGGGCGGGTTGTACTGCTTCATCGGCCTGTTGGGGAGCCAGTGCTCGCACAGGCGTTGGGCGAAGCGCTTGGGCAGCGCATCCCCCAGCACGGTCTTCAGCTCCGCCGCCGGCCGCTCCCGCTGCCAGCGCTGCAGCGTGTCCAGCGCGTCCTGGCCGGGTAGCAGGTCCAGGCGCAGTTCGTCCCCGGGCTGCCAGTACGACGAGATCTGCAGGATGGCCGGCCCGCTGACGCCGCGGTGGGTGAGCAGCATGAAGTTGCTGAAGGACTGTCCGTTGCTGGTGGCCGTGACCGGCAGTGCCACGCCACTGAGCTCGGCCAACCGCTCCTGGTGCTTGCCGCTGAGCGTGAGCGGCACCAGCCCGGCGCGCGTGGGCAGCACGGCATGGCCAAACTGCCGCGCCAGTTCGTAGCCAAAGCCACTGGCGCCCATGCTCGGAATCGACAGGCCACCGCTGGCCACCACCAGCGAGGCCGCAACGAACACGCCGTGCGTCGTGTGCACCCTGAACGGCGCCTCGACCGTGCCGTCGCCATGCAGGACGCGCTCGATGCTGCAACTGGTCTCGATGCGCACGCCCGCGGTGGCGCATTCGTCCAGCAGCATCTTCACGATGAGCTTGGACGACTCATCGCAGAACAGCTGGCCCAGCTCTTTCTCGTGGTAGGCGATACGGTGGCGCTCCACCATCTCGATGAAGTGCCAGGGCGTGTAGCGTGCCAGCGCCGACTTGCAGTAGTGGCGGTTGGCGGAGAGGTAGTTGGCCGGGGTGGTGCCCGTGTTGGTGAAATTGCAGCGTCCGCCGCCGGACATCAGGATCTTCTTGCCCACGCGGTTGGCGTGGTCGATGACCAGCACCCGGCGTCCACGTTGCCCGGCGGTGATGGCGCACATCAGGCCGGCAGCGCCGCCGCCGATGATGATGACGTCGTAGTGCTGCATGCGCGTACCGACGCTCAGGCCACCTGCAGCCCGGACATTCCGCTCGCCGCCATCACCGTGGATAGCATCCGGGCGCGTGGGCGCAGGGCGACGTTGGTGCTTTCGCTCATCAACTGCAACTCGCCGTCCTGGATCATCGCGGTCAGGCGCATGCCGCGTTCCAGCATCGCGCCAACGGCCTCGACACTCGCCGCGTCGATGTCGATCACGCTGAGGTTCTTCAGGCGTCCCAGCCCCACCGCGTTCTTCTCCCACCAGATGTCCGCGCTGCGACCGCCGTAGTTGACCACCAGCACCTGCTGCGAGCGGCCACACGCCTTGCGAATGCGGGACTCGTCCGGCTGGCCGAGGTCGATCCACAGCTCGATGTCGCCGGTGTAGTCGCGGCGCCACAGGTCCGGCTCGTCGTCGCTGCTCAGGCCCTTGCCGAATTCCAGCCGCTCATCCGCATTCAGCGCGAAGGCCAGCAGCCGCACCATCAGTCGTTCGTCGGTTTCCGACGGGTGCTGGGCGAGGGTGAGGTTGTGGGACGCGTAGTAGTGCCGGTCCATGTCGCTGACCTGCAGTTCGGCTTTGACGACGGTGGCCTTGAGTGCCATGGGTGCCTGCCGGCAGACGCCGGGAAAGAGAATCGGTCATTCTAGGCCATGCGTCCGCGTCCACCCGCCATCGATGGCCTTCCTGCCAGCCATATTCAGCTGCCGGCGGGACCATGGCAGACCGTGCTGGGGGCGTTGTGTGCGCTCTTTCCCGCGATTCCGGAGGTGACGTGGCGCGACCGGTTCGCGCGCGGCCGGGTGCTGGACGCCGCAGGGCACGCGCTGGATGCGGATGCGCGCTATCGGCTGGGGGCGGACATCCACTATTACCGCGAGGTGGTCGAGGAGCCCGTGATCCCCTTCGAGGAGGCGGTACTGCTCGTCGATGCCCACCTCGTGGTTGCCGACAAGCCGCATTTCCTGCCGGTGGCGCCGGCCGGCCGCCATGTCCACGAGACGTTGCTGGGGCGCCTGATGCGACGGCTCGACAACCCGCACCTGGTGCCCCTGCACCGACTGGACCGCGACACCGCGGGGCTCGTGCTGTTCTCGGCCGAGCCTGGCTCGCGTGCGGCCTATCAGGCGCTGTTCCGGGAACGACGGATCGCCAAGGGCTACGAGGCGCTGGCTCCGGCGCTGCCGGAGGCGGCGTTCCCGATGACGCGCCAGTCGCGGCTGGAACCGGGAGAGCCCTTTTTCCGCATGCGCGAGGTACCAGGCGCCGCCAACAGCGAAACCCGAATCGATGTGATCACGCGTGGCGATGGCCTCTGGCGTTACCGTCTGGATCCGGTCACCGGCCGCAAGCACCAATTGCGCGTGCACATGGCGGCCCTGGGCGCTCCGATCGCCAACGATCCCGCATACCCCGAGGTGCAGGTCCGCCGCGACGATGACTTCACGCGGCCACTGAAGCTGCTCGCGCGCACGTTGGAATTCGCCGATCCGATCGATGGGCGAATGCGACGTTTCGAAAGCGGCCTTCGCCTAGATCCATTCCCGGGAGGGCAGGGTGTAACGTCGCTGCGGGCGGCCGACCAGGTCGAGGAACCGGTTGAACACGGCATCCGCATGTGACTGCATCGACGCGATGTGCGCACGGGTGTGTGCGCGAATCGCCTCGGCATCGGTGGCGTGGCCGTGTGCGGCCAGCTCGGCGAGGTAGGCGGGGTTGCCCAGCCAGCGTTCGATCAGCGCCCGGTCCATCTCGAGGTGGAACTGGAAGCCATAGGCGTTGTCGCCGTAACGGAAGGCCTGCGGCTCGCACTCGTCCGTGCGGGCCAGGTGCTCGGCGCCCGGCGGCACCTGAAAGCTGTAGCGGTGCCATTGAAAGACCGGCGCAGCATCGCCCAGGGGCGCCAACACCGGGTCCGCCTTGCCGGCATCGGTGAGCTGGAGGCGGTGCCAGCCAATCTCGGGCGTGGGATGCCGCTCCACCGGCGCGCCCAGTACGTGGGCCAACAGTTGCGCGCCCAGGCAGATGCCCAACACCGGGCGGCCCAGTTCCAGCATCCGTTCGATGGCGCGCATCTCGGTCAGCAGGTGCGCGCGGTGGGTGTGGTCTTCCACGTTCATCGGCCCACCCAGCACGATCAGGCCGCGGTATCGCTCCACGTTGGGCTGCGTGTCGGGGTGCCGCTCGAAATTCTTGAACCGGACGCGGTGCCCGCGCCGCCGGATCAGCGGGTCCAGCGTGCCCAGCGGCTCGGCGGCGACGTGTTGGAAGACCAGAAGGCGGGACATGGGGGCGGGTGTGGCGTACTCGGCCAACTATGCCAAGTCGCGGTACCCGGGGCGATAACGTCGGGTTGCCCGCACATGACGACTGGGCATAAGGCGGGTTGTTGGCCCCTCCCTCTCGGATTCGTCGAAGTAGCTTGACGGGCGCGAGCCGGTGGGGCGGCGGGCTCGGCTGTTGCCGCGTCCCGCAAGGCATCAGGCAGCGGGCTACCCCTTTGGCGCCGCCGCGATCAGGACGATGGCGATGATGGCCAGTCCGATGGCCGCGCGGTTCCAGTGGCTGGTCTTTTCACCGAAGGCCAGCACGCCCACCAGCGTCCCCAGCACCACGACTCCGATGTTCATCGCCGCAAACACCACCGACGGGTTGTCGGGCAGCGCCTGATGCGCGCGGACATAGAACACGATGTTGCCGAAGTTCAGCACCCCCAGCAGCAGCCCTGTCGCGAAGTGGCGAAGGTCCAATCGCGTCTGGCTGCGCCAGTGGCGGAACAATTGCCATGTGGCCATCAGCGCGAAGGCCAGTGCGAACGCCACCTGCAAGGATGCCAATGAGGGCGTGCCCGCCTGGGCAATACGCTTGAGCAGCACGTCCACCAGCGCGAAGCCCACCCAGACCACCAGCAGCAGGCCCCAGCCGCGGCGCGCGGTGGACTCGCGCTCCGGGCGCATCACAATCCCGCCCACCGCCAGCAGCCCCAGGCCCAGACCGGCCAGGCGCATGCCATCAACGCGCTCGCCAAACAGGGTGAACGCCGCCAGCAGCGACAACAGCAGCGACAGCCGCTGGGCGACATCGGTGCGCACGATCCCGGTGGCCTTCACCGAAGCCGCCAGCACCAGGAACAACGAAGGCAGCACGACGGCCAGCCCCAGGAGTGCAGCCCACGGTGCGTCCGGCGCACGCAGGCTGTCGAGCGGGGGCTGCAGCAGCCACGCACACAACGCCGTCGCCGCGAGGTAGTTCCAGGTCACCAGCTGCGCCACGTCGAGCCGATGCCGTGGTGCCAACTTCAGCAACACGGACACCAGCACGCTGCAGACCGCGCTGTACAGGATCAGGTGCATCGCGCGGGCGCGGTCCCGCTGGGGTCAGCGTGGCTTGAACGGCTTGCGGGGGCCGGCACCGTGCGGTCGTCCACCCGGACGGCCATCATGGGGGCGAGCGCCTTGCGGGCGACCGTCACGGGGACCTGCACCTTGCGGACGCGGTCCGCGCGGACGGAAGTCGTCGCCGTGTCCACCACGGGGGCGGTCGTCATGCGCGCGTGGCGGACGGCCTTCGCCCTCGCCATGGTGCTGCGGTTGGCGCCAGCCGCCTTGACCCGGCCGGCTGATGCGCAGCTGCTGGCCCGCCACGCGCACCTTCTTCAGGTGTTCCATGATCTCGCGCGGCATGCCTTCGGGCAGGTCGATCAGGCTGTGGTCGTCACGGATGTCGATGCGGCCGATATAACGGCTCTCAAGCTCCGCCTCGTTGGCGATGGCGCCAACGATGTTGCCCGGCTTGACCCCGTGCACGTGGCCGACCTCGATACGGAACGTCTCCATGCCCGCCTCGGCCGCACGCGGTGCGTCGAATTCGCGACGCGGCGCAGGCGCGGCATCGCCGTGGTCGTCGAACATCGCCTCCCCGACGTTGGCGGGCGGGTTGTAGGTGGGCGGCGTGAACTGGCGTTCGGCGTGGCGCGGCGCATGCTCGCGCTCGGCGAACGCGCGCGGCTCACGGGCCGGGCGCTCATCGCGCTCGCGGAACTCGCGCTGCGGTCGCCCGCCGCGTTCGCGGTCGCCGAAATCGCGCCCGCGCTGCTCGAAGGGCGCGGCGCGCTCCGGTCGGGTCGGTGCGGCCAGCAGCAGCGGCGTGTCGCCTTGGAACAGCTTGGCCAACGCCGCGGCAATCTCGATCGCCGGCACGTTCTTCTCGCGCTCATAGCGCTCGATCATCTCGCGGAACAGGCCCAGGTCGCTGCTCTGCAGTGCTTCGCCAATCTTGCCGAGGAAGCGGTTCACGCGCTGCTCGTTGACCGTCTCGATGCTCGGTAGCTCCATCGGCTCGATCGGCTGGCGCGTGGCACGCTCGATCGCGCGCAGCATGCCGCGCTCGCGCGGGGTGACGAACAGGATCGCCTCGCCCTTGCGTCCGGCGCGGCCGGTGCGGCCGATGCGGTGGACGTAGCTTTCGGTGTCGTAGGGGATGTCGTAGTTCAGCACGTGGCTGATGCGCTCCACGTCCAGGCCGCGCGCGGCCACGTCGGTGGCCACCAGCACGTCGATCTTGCCGTCCTTGAGGTTCTGGACGGTCTTCTCGCGCTGCGCCTGCTGCACGTCGCCGTTGATCGCCGCCGCGGACACGCCGCGCGCCGACAGCTTCTCGGCCAACTCCTCGGTGCCCAGCTTGGTGCGCGCGAACACGATCATCGCGTCGAACGGCTCGGCTTCGATGATGCGGGTGATGGCGTCCAGCTTGTGCACGCCGCTGACCGACCAGTAGCGCTGGCGGATGTTGGCCGCAGTGGTGGTCTTGGCCTTGATCGCGACCTCGACCGGGTCCTTCAGGTAGGTCTGGGCGATGCGCTTGATCGGCGCCGGCATCGTCGCCGAGAACAGCGCCACCTGGCGGGTCTCCGGCGTCTTCTTGAGCACGTTCTCGACGTCGTCGATGAAGCCCATGCGCAGCATTTCGTCGGCTTCGTCCAGCACCAGGCAGCGCAGCTCGGACA
>CBFGOS010000099.1:0-7462 GCA_965650425.1 uncultured Lysobacter sp.
TGGATTTCACGCCACACTCACGCGATGCGCGAAATCCAGATCGTGGACGCGGGCGAACTCGCAACCGCCTATGCCCAGGCGGATTACGCCGTACGCCTGGATGGCGACACCTTCCGGATCAAGGTCGGCAAGCCCGCCGGCGACGTGGAGGCGTACTGGCCCGCCCACCGGTACGCCTTCATTACCGCGTGGAACCCCGCCTCCCACCCGCAGTCCGACGCGGTGAACCAGAGCGCGGACTCGTCGCTGGTGGCGCAGCTCAAGGCCATCGGCGCGCCGCACCAACCGGCCTGGGCCGAAGACTCCACCGGCGACTGGCGCGAACTGGGCTGGCTGGTGGCCGGGCTGGAGCCCCACATGCTGGACGCCTTGGCCCACGAATTCGGCCAAGCGGGCGTGCTGCACTGGGAACCCGGACACCCCGTGCGACTCAAGATGTACCTGCGGCGCCCTTCCGACGCCCCACCTGTACCGCACATCGACTGGGTAGAATGACGGGATCGCGGCCCTGCGGCTGCCAGCTTCCCGCCGATGACCCCACCCGACCGCCCCGCCCCGCCGCTGCTCGAAGCCCGCGGCCTGCGCTTCACGCGCAACGACGAACCCGTGTTCGGGCCCCTCGACTTTTCAGTCAATGCCGGTGAGGCGCTGCTGGTTCAGGGCGGCAACGGCGCCGGCAAGACCACCTTGCTGCGCGTGCTGGCCGGGCTGCTGCGCGCGGACGAAGGCGAGATCGACATCGATGGCGAACGCGCCAAGGCCTCGCGCCGCGCCCGGGCCATCGCCTACCTCAGCCACCTGCCCGGACTGAAGGCCGACCTGAGCGCGCTGGAGAACCTCGACTTCCTCTGCGGCCTGCAGGGGCGTCGTCGCACCCAGATCCCCGAAAACGCCCTCGCCGTCGTTGGCCTGGCCGGCTACGAGGACGCTCTCGCCCGCCAGCTCTCCGCCGGGCAGAAAAAGCGACTCTCACTGGCCCGGATGTGGCTTTCGCCCGCCCCGCTGTGGCTGATGGACGAGCCCTACGCCAACCTGGACCTGCAGGGCATCGAACTGGTCAACCGGATGGTGCAGGCCCACTTGCGCGAAGGCGGTGCCGCGCTGGTCACTACCCACGGTGCCTATGCCGCGCCGCCGGTACGCACCCGGCTCCTCACCCTGGAGCGCCAACGCACGGAGGGCTACCGATGAGCCCCACCCACCACGCGCCTAGGCTGGTGTCCTCGGCCAAGGCCCTCATGACCCGCGACATGCGCCTGCTGTGGCGCCGCCGCGGCGACGCATTCCAGCCGGCACTGTTCGCCCTGCTGGTGGTGGTGCTGTTCGCGCTCGGCCTGGGCGGTGAACCGCAGGCGCTGTCGAAAGTGGCCGCCGCCGTGTTGTGGTTGGCCGTGCTGCTGGCCGGCCTGCTGGCGCTGGACACCCTGTTCCGCGGCGATGCCGAGGACGGCTCGTTGGAGCAGTGGATGTTGGCCCCGGTCCCGCTGGCATGGCTGGTGGGCGTGCGCACGTTCATGCACTGGGCGACGACCGCGCTGCCGCTGCTGGTCGCCACCCCCTTCCTCGGCGAGCTGCTGCACCTGCCGCGCGAACAGTTGGGCGTGCTGATGGCTTCACTCGCGCTGGGCACGCCTTTGCTGAGTCTGCTCGGCGCGGTGGTGGCCGCGCTGACGGTCGGCATGCGGCGCTCTGGTATCCTTGTCGCGTTGCTGGCGCTGCCGCTGTACGTGCCGATTCTGGTGTTCGGCGCGGGTGCGGTGGCAGCGTCCGCACAGGGTCTGGACCCGATCGGCGCGCTGCTGATGTTGGCGGCCGGCCTCGTGGTCACGGCCCTGCTGGCGCCCCTGGCCGCCGCCACCGCCATCCGGATCGCGTTGAATTGAGGCACATCAACGCCCGGCCCGCCCCTTCGGCGACAATGGCACCACTCAACTGGCGCCGCCGCGCCTGCGCGGAGCGCGACCTGAACGCATGAATCCGATCGTCCTCTGGTTCCACAAACTCGGCTCACCCCCCTACTTCGACCGCTTTGCCGCGCGCTGGGCGCCTTGGGCCTATGGCCTTGGCCTGCTGGTCATGGCGATGGGCGTATACGGCGCGCTGTTCCAGGTGCCCGCCGACTACCAGCAGGGCGACAGCTTCCGCATCCTCTACATCCACGTGCCCAGCGCATGGATGAGCATGGCGGTGTTCGGCCTGATGGCCGTGTACTCGGTGATCGCGCTGGTATGGCGCATCAAACTGGCCGAGATCCTGGCGATGGCGTGCGCGCCGATCGGCGCCGCGTTCACCCTGATTACCTTGGCCACGGGCTCCATCTGGGGAAAGCCCATGTGGGGCACCTGGTGGGACTGGGACCCGCGCCTGACCACCGAACTGATCCTGCTGTTCCTGTACCTGGGCGTGATCGGGCTGTACAACGCCATCGACGACCGTCGGGCCGCCGCACGCGCCGCGGGCTTCCTGGCCATCGTCGGCGTGGTGCTGCTGCCGATCATCCGCTACTCGGTGGTGTGGTGGAACTCGCTGCACCAGGGCCAGACCATCCGCGTGTTCGGTGAGTCCTCGATGGACCCGACGATGATGCCGCCGCTGTGGTGGATGATCGTCGGCACCAAGCTGTGGTTCATCGGTGCCCTGCTCGCCCGCGCCCGTGCCGACAACCTCCGCCGCGAGGCCGGCAAGTCGTGGGTAGCGGACCTGGCCGGTGTCGGCCCTGACAGCCGGAAGCGCGCCCGATGAGCTACCAGAACTATGTCATTGCATCCTTTGCGGTCTTCGTGATCGTACTGGGTTGGGACTATGTGGCCACCCGGATGCAGATCCGCCGCGAGATCAACAACGCCCGCCAGCGCGCCAAACGCGAGGCGGCCCGCACGCAGTCAGACGAGTTGACCCGATGAACCCGATCCGCCGTCGACGCCTGTTGTGGATCCTCGCCCTGGTGGTGGCGGCCGGCCTGGCCGTGACCCTGGTGACGATGGCCCTGCAGCGCAATGTCGCCTACCTGTACACACCCAGTGAAGTGAAGGCCGGTGAAGCCGGCGAGCACGCCCGCTTCCGCCTTGGCGGTATGGTGGCCAAGAATTCGTTCAAGCGCGCCGAAGGCTCGATGGAAGCGCACTTCGACGTGACCGACGGCGACAACATCCTGCCCGTGGTCTACACCGGCATCCTCCCGGACCTGTTCCGCGAGAACCAGGCCGTCGTGGCCACCGGCCGAATGGACGGCAACCGCTTCGTCGCCGAAGAGGTGTTGGCCAAGCACGACGAGACGTACATGCCCAAGGAAGTGGCCGACAAGATGGGACAGGCGCACAAGAAGCACAACGTGGCCGAGCCCGCCGCCGATGCCGCGGCCAACCCCGGCTACGCGAATTGAGCCAGCCTGGCCGCCGCTTCGCCGGCCGGGCCCCACTGACGCGCAGCGCGCGCCGGAGCTGACACGATGTTGCCTGAACTTGGCCAGATCACCCTGATCCTGGCGTTGCTGGTCTCGATCCTCCAAGCCACCCTGCCGCTGGTCGGCGCACAACGCGGCATCACGCCGTGGATGGCGGTGGGTCGCCCGGCCGCTTACGCCCAGCTGGCGCTGGTGGGCCTGGCCTTCGTCGTGCTGACCTGGGCCTTCGTGGTGCAGGACTTCTCGGTGGCGTACGTCGCCAAGAACAGCAACTCGCTGCTGCCGATGATGTACCGCTACTCGGCCGTGTGGGGCTCGCACGAGGGTTCGCTGCTGTTGTGGGCGCTGGTACTGGCGCTGTGGACGGGCGCGGTGGCGCTGTGGTCCAAGCGACTGCCGGATGAAGTGATTGCACGCGTACTGGCGGTGATGGGCTGGGTCAGCGTGGGCTTCCTCGCCTTCCTGATCTTCACCAGCAACCCGTTCGAGCGCCTGCTGCCCGCCGCCGCCGAAGGCCGGGACCTCAATCCGCTGCTGCAGGACCCTGGCCTGATCATCCACCCGCCGATGCTGTATGCCGGCTACGTGGGCTTCGCGGTGCCGTTCGCGTTCGCCATCGCGGCGCTGCTGGACGGTCGCGTGGACGCGCGCTGGCTACGCTGGACGCGGCCGTGGACCAACGTGGCATGGGCGTTCCTCACGCTGGGCATCGCACTGGGCAGCTGGTGGGCCTACTACGAGCTGGGCTGGGGCGGCTGGTGGTTCTGGGACCCGGTCGAGAACGCCAGTTTCATGCCGTGGCTGGCCGGCGCCGCGCTGATCCACTCACAGGCCGTCACCGAGAAGCGCGGCAGCTTCCGCGGCTGGACGCTGCTGCTGGCCATCGCCACATTCTCGCTGTCGCTGCTGGGCACGTTCCTGGTGCGATCGGGCGTGCTGACCAGCGTGCACGCCTTCGCCGCCGACCCCTCGCGCGGTCTGTTCATCCTGATCTTCCTGGCCATCATCGTGGGTGGCTCGCTGCTGCTGTACGCACTGCGCGCACCGGGCGGGGATGACGAGGGCAAGCCGTTCGAAGCCAGTTCGCGCGAGACGCTGCTGCTCGCCAACAACCTGTTGCTGACCACCGCGTGCGCGATGGTGCTGCTGGGCACGCTGTACCCGCTGCTGGCCGACGCGCTGGACATGGGCAAGATCTCCGTCGGCCCGCCGTACTTCGCGCTGATGTTCATGCTGCTGATGGCACCGCTGGTGCTGCTGCTGCCGTTTGGCCCAATCACCCGCTGGCAGCGCGAGCAGGTGTCCAAGCCACTGGCGATGCTGGCGCCGTGGGCCGGGTTGGCTCTGGTCGCGGGTATCGCCGCGTACTTCATGGCGCCGCAGGGCGCGTGGAAGGTGGCGCTCGGTGTGATCGGGGCGGTGTGGGTCGCCGCCGGCACCGCACGCTTCGTGTGGTCGCGGCTGCAGTCCAACGGCAAGCGCTTCACCGCCGAGATGACAGGCATGATCCTCGCCCACGCTGGCGTGGCCGTGTTCCTGATTGGCGCATTGCTGGTCGAAGGCCTCAACCATCAGCGCGAAGTGGCCGTGTCACCGGGCAAGTCGGTGGAAGTGGCCGGCTACGAGTTCCGCCTCGATGGGGTGGCGCATAGCCAGGGCCCCAATTACGAAGCCGATCGCGGCACGGTTACCGTGTTGCGCAATGACCGCGTGATCACCGTGCTGCATCCGGAAAAGCGCGCCTATGCCAGTGGCGGCCAAGTAATGACTGAAGCGGCCATCCGCCCGGGCATCACCCAGGACCTGTACGTGGCGCTGGGCGAATCGCTGGGCGGTGGTGCGTGGGCGGTGCGCGTTCACATCAAGCCCTTCGTGCGCTGGATCTGGCTGGGTGCACTGTTGATGATGCTGGGTGGCTTCGTTACTGCCGCCGACAAGCGCTTCCGCCGCGTCGGCACCGAGCGTGTGCCGGCGCGCACGCCTGAGCCGTCTACCGCGGCATTCCCGACTTCCCCCTCGGCACCTGCCGCGGAGTCCGCCTGATGAGTTCATCGCCTTCCCCCAAGCGTGGCGCGATGCGCTGGTTGCCGCTGGCCTTCGTGGCGCTGCTGGGTGTGCTGCTGGGCGTGGGCGTGCTGCTCAGCCGCAACCCCAACCGCGAGGCCCTGCCCTCGCCGCTGATCGGCAAGGCGGCACCCGCGTTCTCGCTTCCGGTGTTGCACGACCCAGCGCGCACCGTCACCTCGCAAGAGCTCCGCGGCGCGCCGTACCTGCTGAACGTGTGGGGCAGCTGGTGCCCCGCGTGCCGTGATGAACACCCGGTGCTGACCCGCTTTGCCGAGACCAAGCGCGTGCGGGTGGTGGGCTACAACTGGAAGGACGAACCCGCCGACGCGCTGCGCTGGCTGGAGGAGTTCGGCAACCCGTACTGGCTGGTGCTGGCCGATTACGAAGGCAAGGTCGCCATCGACTGGGGCATCTACGGCGCGCCCGAGACCTTCCTGGTGGATGCCAACGGCATGATCCGCTGGAAGTACGTGGGTCCGCTGACCGATGACGTGATCCAGAAGCAGCTGCTGCCCGCGCTGCAGGATGTGGAAAGCACGCCGGCAGGGGTTTCGCTGTGAGCCGCGCAATGGGTGTTTCGTCGAAGCGCCGGTATGCGCCCCTGCAACCGTCCACATCCGCGCAACGGCTCTTGGCCATGGCACAAGGCGCGCCCGTGCGTCGGCCCTTTGCATGGGCGCAGGCCGTCGCGATCGCCGTACTGATGGGGCTGGCCTCGGCGTTCGCCACCACCCCGGCCCATGCTCAGGCCGCCGTTGACCCCACGCCCATCCAGTTCAACGACAGCGCCGAGGAGGCCCGCTTCCACGCGCTGGTGAGCGAGTTGCGTTGCGTGATGTGCCAGAACCAATCGCTTGCAGACTCCAACGCGCAGATCGCGGTCGACTTGCGCCACGAGGTGCTCTCGCTGATGCGGCAGGGCAAGACGAACACCGAGATCAAGGACTTCCTGGTGGCGCGCTACGGCGAGTTCGTGCTGTACCGCCCGCAGGTGGAATCGAAGACGTGGCTGCTGTGGTTCGGCCCGGCCGTGGTGTTGCTGGCGGGCGGTCTGGTCGTGGTCGGCATCGTGCGTCGGCGATCCGTGCGGCAGCGTGGCTCGGCGCCGGGCAGTACCGCGCGCAACACCCCGGCCAACGCCGCCGAAGACGATCAGGAGTGGTGATGAGTGCGTTCGTGGTGGCCAGCCTGGTGCTGGTGCTTGTCGTCGTGGCCTACGTGCTTCGTCCCGTGCTCCACGCCCACCGTTTGACCGGCGTGGCCATATTCGCCTCGGTGCTGGTGATGACCGGCGCGCTGTACTTCGCCATCGGCACCCCGCGTGCGCTGGACCCGGCACAGCGCCGCGCCCCGCAAACGCTGGACGATGCCATCGCCCAGCTGGAGGCCAAGCTGGCCGACGAACCAGGCGAGATCGACGGCTGGCGCCTGCTGGCCCGCGCCTACACGGCGCAGGGCCGTCACGCCGAGGCGCGTGACGCGCTGGCCCGCGCCGTGACCGTGGCCCCGGACGAGCCTGACCTGCTGGCCGATGCCGCCGAAGCCCGCGCCAACGCCGACAAGGATCACCGCTTCGACGACAAGGCCGTGCAGATGCTGCGCCACGCCTTGGACAAGCAGCCGATGCACCAGCGCGCTCGCTGGTTCCTCGGCATCGCGCAGCGCCAAGCCGGCCAAGCCGCCGAGGCCGCCAAGACCTGGGAACCGCTGCTGGCCATCGTCGAGTCCGATGTCGCCACCACCCTGCGCCCGCAGATCAACGCCGCCCGCGCTGAAGCCGGCTTGCCGGAGTTGGCGGCCCCGGCCCCGGTGGCTGCCAGCGGCAAGGGCATCACGGTGAAGGTGGAGCTGGCCGAGGCACTGCGCGACCGGGTGCCGGCCGGCGCCACGCTGTTCGTCATCGCGCGCGAGCCGGGCGGCCCGCCGATCCCGGTGGCGGCCGAGAAGCTGACCGCCGCCCAGCTGCCGCTGGAAGTGCGCCTGGACGTCGGC
>CBFGOS010000100.1:0-7441 GCA_965650425.1 uncultured Lysobacter sp.
TCGATGATCAGCCATCCGCCCGCACGATGCTGCGGCGGATCATCGAAGACATAACCCCCGAATTGAAGGTGCACGATTTCGGCGAGCCGGAATCGGCACTGGCCTGGTGTGAAGCAGGGCAGTCGGACCTCCTGCTGCTGGATTACCGCATGCCGGGGATGGATGGGCTGGAGTTCGCCCGTCGCTTCCGTCGTCGTCCCACCCACCGCGACGTGCCGATCATCCTGGTCACGGTCGTGGGTGATGAGCCGGTCCGCCAGGCAGCCCTGGACGCGGGCGTGATCGATTTCCTGGTCAAGCCCGTTCGTCCACGTGAGTTGCGGGCGCGGTGCCGGAACCTGCTGCACCTGCGGCAGCAGTCGGAGACCGTGAAGCTGCGCGCGCTCTCGTTGGAGCAGCGGTTGTTGGCCAGCATGCACGAAGTCGAGCAGCGGGAACGCGAAACCCTGTCCCGCCTGGCGAGGGCAATCGAACTGCGTGATACCGGGACCAGCGTCTACCTGGAGCGTATGGCGCACGTCGCGGGTCTCATTGCCGAGGAGCTGGGGCTGTCCGAAGAGGAGGCCAGCCTGATCGAGCTAGCTGCGCCGCTGCATGACGTGGGCAAGATCGCGATTCCCGATTCGGTGCTGCTCAAGGCCGGCCCGCTCAACGATGAAGAGCGGGCGGTGATGCGTACGCACCCGGGGATTGGCCATCACCTCCTCAGCGGCAGCCAGAACCGCTTCATCCAACTCGGGGCGACCATTGCGCTGCGCCATCATGAGCGTTTTGACGGCTCAGGGTATCCAGACGGCCTCATCGGTGCCGATATACCGTTGGAAGCAAGGATCGTGGCAACGGCGGACGTATTTGATGCACTGCTGTCGCCAAGGCCTTACAAGCACGCGTGGACCATCGAGGACACGTTGACGTACCTGGGCTCGGAGCGGGGTCGCCTGTTCGATCCGGATTGCGTGGACGTACTGTTGGGGTCGCGCGATCGTCTGCATGCCATCTGCCTGCGCTACTCGAAGGGCAGTCACCAGTCCGAGACGGAGTGACGGATGAACCACCCCCTGGCTTGGCTCAGGTCGCGCCTGGCGCAGCGAACGGACAGTGAGCACGGCCAGGCCATGGTGCGGATGGCCGTGCTACTGGTCGTGCTGCTGTACCTGGTGTTGAGCGGCGTCCGGGGCTCGATGCCGGACGCCATCTACCACGACGTGCTGGCGATGGTCGCTACGGGCTTCGCCATTGGCGCCATGTTGCTGGGATGGATCATCGCCTTGCCCGCACGATCGGACCTGCGGCGCGCCTTGGGGATGATGGCGGACTACGGGCTGATGGCTGCGGCCATGGTGCGCATGGGTGAGCCGCTGGCCTGGGTGTACGTCATCCTGATGTGGGTCACGGTGGGCAACGGCCTGCGCTTCGGCAATCGCTATCTGGCCGCCGCGGTGGTGGTGGCGACCGCTTCGTTCGGGCTGGTCATTTCGGTCACGCCCTATTGGCTGGCCAACCGGGTGCTGGCGGTAGGCCTGCTGCTGGGATTGATCGCGGTTCCGATGTATCTGTCGGGACTGCTGCGAGCCCTGACTCGCGCCACGGACGAGGCGCGGCGTGCGAGCGAGGCCAAGTCCCGCTTCCTGGCCAACATGAGCCATGAGTTCCGCACGCCGCTCAACGGGCTGGCTGGGATGTCGGAACTGCTGGCCACCACCCGACTGGACGATGAGCAGCGCGAATGCGTGAACACCATCCGCGCATCCACGCAGTCGCTGCTGGCCCTGGTCCAGGACGTGCTGGACATATCGGCGATCGAGGCCGGTAAGCTGAAGCTGGACGTCACGGAGTTCTCGCCGCGTGACCTGGTCGACAGCATTGAGCTGATCCTGTCGCCGCAGGCGCGGGCAAAGCGGCTGCGGTTTACGACGTCTCTCGATGAGTCCATCCCGCCGCTGTTGCAGGGTGACGTCGCCCACCTGCGCCAGGTGCTGCTCAACCTGGCAGGCAATGCGGTGAAGTTCACCCAGCAAGGCACCGTCAGCCTGGAGACGACGGCGGTCGGTGGGGTCGACGGCGGCATCCGCCTCCGATTCACGGTGACCGACACGGGCATGGGGGTGTCGGACTCGGTGAGGCACCGGTTGTTCGAAGCCTTTGAACAGGCGGACTCCAGTCTGGGGCGCCGATTTGGTGGCACGGGATTGGGTACCACCATCGCCAAGGGCCTGACCGAAGCCATGGGCGGCACGATCGGCTTCGAGAGCGCGGAAGGGCGCGGAAGCCGCTTCTGGGTGGAGTTGCCCTTCGAATCGGCCGTCCCGAAGGCGGCACCCGCTGCTACCGAACCGGAAGAGACGCCGCCGTTGCTGGGCCAGGTCGACGCGAGCCAGCAGGGGGTGAATGTCATTGCCTTCTCTGATCCGTTCCTGCGCCATCGGGCACGCGTCCGCAGCATGCGGTTGTTGATCGCTGACGATCACGCCGCCAACCGGCTGGTGCTCGAGCGTCTATTGCGCAAGGCAGGGCATCGCGTGATGTGCGTCGACAGCGGTGAGGACGTGCTGTCGGCCATGGAACAGTCGGAATACGACGCCGCCATCGTTGATCTGCACATGCCCGACATGACGGGGCTGGATTTGCTGCATCACCTCCGCGTGCTGCAGGCGGGTGCGACTTCCAAGACCCCCGTATTGGTCCTAAGTGCCGATGTCACGCCCGACGCCATCGATGCGTGCCGTCGGGCCGGGGCCTGGGAATTCCTGGCCAAGCCCATCGCCACCTCGCGCCTGCTGGAAGTGCTGGGCAACCTGGCGAACGGCGTAGCCCCCACTGCGGCCCCGGTGCTGGCGCGAGGGGAGGGTGGCCTTTCTGCCGACGTGTTCGATCCGGGCGTGCTGGACGAACTGCGCTCACTGGGGTTGGGCGAATCGTTCGAGCGCGAGTTCATCGTGCAATGCCTTCGCGACGCGGAAGAATGCCTGATGCAGCTCAACCATGCGGGCGACCAAGGCCAGTGGGACCGAATCCGGGAGCACGCCCACGCGCTGAAGGGCGTGGCAAGCAATCTGGGATTGATGCGATTGGCCACGGCCGCAGGCGAAGTGATGCGCATGCAGGACTGGCAGCTGTCCCGCGATTGGCGTCAGCACGCCATCAAGCTCGGTGAGCAGCTGTCCCTGGGACGGTCGGCGCTGGATCGACGGGCACAGGCCTTGGGCGCGAGCGGAGAGAACGCGCCCTGAGGCCCTTGGGGGACGTCACTCGACCGTGCCCGAAGCGCGTCGTGATTGCGCGCGCACGATGCGCTCCATCGTACGCAGGGAGCGGTCGCTCAGATGCAATGCAGCGTCCACCCACACCTCGGTGATGCGCATCAGTTCCTCGCGCTCGACCGGCTGTGACAGGGCGCGCACGCGGTTGAGGGCTCGGTGTGCATGAGGTGCACGCTGCTGTTGGCGGATCAGCTGCCTCACCGCGTGTTCGCCATGCCCCTTGGGCACCAGCACATCGACGATGCCCAGTGCGTGCAGTTCGTCGCTGGTGTACACGCGACCTTCCAGGATGATGCGCTCCGCCAACTGCGGGCTGACGCGGCGCGAAAGGAACGAATAGGCGCCCATGCCCGGGAACAGGCCGAACAGTACTTCCGGAAGCCCCATGTCCACGCCCTGTTCGGCCACGATGGTATGGCACGACAGCGCCAGTTCCAGGCCTCCGCCCAGTGCATCGCCCTGGACCAACGCGATGGTGCGGAAGTCACCGCCCAACCCGGTGTGGAACTGATAAACACCCTCCACGCAGCTCTGCGCATAGGCAAGCAGTTCGTTGCGATTGCCCGCGCGAATCAGTCGCCCAAACAGTTCAAGGTCGCCCCCCAGGTTGAAGGCCTGCGCCGCGGAGGCGACGACAAGATGACGCAGCCGTGGTGCATCGTTGGCCGCCGGATCGATGATCGACGCGAGATAGGCATGCATGTCCACCATCAGTTCGGTACGAAAGCACGGGCGGACGCCGGGCCGTGCGTCCGCATGCATGTACATCCAGACTTCGTTGCCCGCTTCGTCAGTTTCGATCTCAACCGTGGGGTAGGGGCGGATGCGGGAGTACTTTTCGATGACGTTCATGTTGAGCTCCTCGGTGGTGGCGGTGTTTCGGTTTCGGGGTGACACGCAGGACCGTTCCGATGCTACACCTCGATTTGGACACCAAACGAAAAGGCCCCTCGAAGAGGGGCCTTTCGTCGTTCAACCGTCGATGTACACGTCAGTGTGCCGTTGATTCATCCCGCAGTTCACGCCGCAGGATCTTGCCGACATTGGTCTTTGGCAGCTCCTTGCGGAACTCGACAATCTTGGGCTGCTTGTAGCCGGTCAGGTTCTCGCGGGCATGCGCCTTGACCTGTTCGGCAGTCAGGCTGGGGTCCTTCTTGACGATGACCACCTTGACCGCCTCGCCCGACTTCTCATCCGGCACGCCAACGGCGGCAACCTCAAGTACGCCCGGCATCATCGCGATCACGTCCTCGACCTCGTTCGGGTAAACGTTGAAGCCCGAGACCAGGATCATGTCCTTCTTGCGGTCGACGATGAAGAAATAACCCTGCTCGTCCATCCGCGCCATGTCGCCCGTGTGCAGCCAGCCATCGGCATCCATCACCGCCGCCGTTTCCTCGGGGCGCTGCCAGTAGCCCTTCATGACCTGCGGCCCCTTGATGCACAGTTCGCCCACTTCGCCCTGTGGAAGCAGGTTGCCGTTCTCGTCCTTGATGCATGCGTCCGTGGATGGAATTGGCAGGCCAATGGCGCCGTTGTACTCCTCAAGCGTCATCGGATTGATGCATGCCGCCGGCGAGGTTTCCGTCAATCCGTAGGCCTCGACCAGCGTGCAGCCGGTGACCTTCTTCCAGCGGTCGGCCACCGAGCGTTGCACCGCCATGCCGCCGCCAAGGGTGAGGTGCAGGCGGGAAAAATCGATCTCGTCGAAGCCCGGAGTGTTGAGCAGTCCATTGAAGAGGGTGTTCACGCCGGTAATGGCCGTGAAGGGCACGCTCTTGAGCTCCTTGACGAAGGCCGGCATGTCGCGCGGGTTGGTGATCATGTGGTTCAGGCCGCCGAACTTCATGAAGACCAGGCCGTTCGCCGTCAACGCGAAGATGTGGTACAGCGGCAGCGCAGTGACAATGATCTCTTCGCCCATCTTGATGTTGCCGCCCACCCAGGCAGCTGCCTGCTGCATGTTGGCGACAAGGTTGCGGTGGGTGAGCATCGCCCCCTTGGCAACGCCGGTGGTGCCGCCGGTGTATTGCAGGAAGGCGATGTCACCGGGCTCGATATCGACGTCGGGCAGCTTGTGCATCTGGCCGAGCGTGAGGGCGTCACGGAAACGGATGGCGCCGGGGATGTCGTAATCCGGCACCATCTTCTTCACGTACTTCAGGACGAAGTTGACGATGGGGCCCTTCGGGAACCCCAGCATGTCGCCCAAGCCGGTAGTGATGACCTGCTTGATCTGCGTGTCCGCCAAGACCTCCTGAACGGTATGGCCGAAATTGTCCATCACCAGGATGGCGCTTGCGCCCGAGTCCACCAGTTGATGCCTGAGCTCGCGCGCGGTGTACATCGGGTTGGTGTTGACCACCGTAAGACCCGCGCGGAGGATGCCGAAGGTCGCAATGGGGTACTGCAGGCAGTTGGGCATCATGATCGCGACGCGATCGCCCTTCTTGAGTTTCAGCTCGCCCAGCAGGTACGCCGCGAACTGCGCGCTGAGTCGATCGATTTCGGCGTAGGTGAGGGTCTTGCCGAGGTTGGAGAAGGCGGGTCGATCGCGATAGTGGGCGATGGCCGCGTCCAGTACCGAGACAATGGACGGGAACTCGTCAACGTCCACGTCGGGCGAAATTCCGCTTGGGTACTGGGCCAGCCACGGTCGAGCATTGGTCATCGCGATCCCCTCTATATCGCTGTCTTGTCACCGCCCGGCATGCGGATTCGCAGCCGTACGGTCTTTGTCTGGATTGGAGCATAGGGTGTTGGGACTGGCAAGGCGGCGCGGTCCGGGCTAGCGTTTCCGCAGTCGGCGCGAGGGATGGTCATGAGTGGAATCCGCAGCGGGTGGTTGGCTATCGCGTGTGCCGGCGCACTGTTCGGGTGCGCGCGCGCAACGCCGGAGGCGCGGCTGCGTCAAACGCTTGGTGCAATGCAGCAAGCCGTGGAGGCGCGCAATGGAGCGTCGCTTGTAGAGCACGTGGCGGAAGACTTCGTCGGGCCCGAGGGCGCGGACCGCACCGCATTGCGCCGCACCGCGCAGGCGGCATTCCTGCGCCATGGCAAGGTGGGCGTGACGCTGGGCCCGGTCGACGTGGATATCGCCCCCGACGCTCGGCATGCCACGGCATCGTTCACCGCGGCGCTCACTGGGGGCAATGGCCAGCCCCTGCCTGAAAGCCTCAACGTGTATCAGGTCAACAGCGGTTGGCGCATGGTGGATGGCGAATGGCAGCTCACCAGCCTCGAGTGGACTGGCATGGATTGACGCCCCGTGGCGGCTTCCTGCATCGGTCCACGGGACGGGAAGCAATGGGGTGGAGGGTCTCTGCGGCACAGCGAACCCGCCACCCTGGGCCAGTAGCGCGGACGTCCCGCCCCGCGCGCCCCGGCGGGCGGATCAATCGGCCCTGGAAGCTGCCAAGTGTCGCAGCACATAGTGCAGGATGCCGCCATGGCGGAAGTACTCGACTTCCTTGGGGGTCAGTAGCAGCACCTTGACCTCGAAGCGCTTCTCGCTGCCGTCCGGCCTGCGTGCCACGACCGTGGCCGTTCGTGATGCACCATCGGCCAGCCCGGTGATGTTGACGGTTTCCGAACCGTCCAGGCCCAATGTCTGGGCGTTGTCCCCGTCGCGGAACTGCAACGGCAGTACACCCATCCCCACCAGGTTGGAGCGGTGGATGCGCTCGAAGCTTTCGGCCACGACCGCCCGCACTCCCAGCAGGTTGGTGCCTTTGGCCGCCCAGTCACGGCTTGAACCCGTGCCGTATTCCTTGCCGGCGAATACGACCAACGGCACGCCGTCGGCCTTGTACTTCATCGCTGCGTCGTAAATGGCGAGCTTCTCCGGTGCCGCGCCGTCCGGGCCGTAGTACAGGGTGCTGCCGCCTTCCTCGCCGCCCAGCATCAGGTTCTTGATTCGGATGTTGGCGAAGGTGCCCCGCACCATGACGTCGTCGTTGCCGCGGCGGCTGCCGTAGCTGTTGAAATCCGCTGGCTGCACGCCTCGTCCCTGCAGGAAGCGGCCCGCAGGAGATTCCTTCTTGATGTTGCCTGCCGGCGAAATGTGGTCGGTCGTGATGGAGTCGCCAAACAGCCCCATCACGCGTGCGCCCTCGATGTCGGCGATGTGGCCCACCGCCATGGTCATGCCGTCGAAGTACGGCGGGTTCTTGATGTAGGTG
>CBFGOS010000101.1:0-7348 GCA_965650425.1 uncultured Lysobacter sp.
ACGTCCGGAACCGCCCGTCGATGAAGCATTTCCCGCTCAAGCTCGTCTCCCGCCGCATGCTCGCCCCGTCGGTGGGCCATTACGTGTTCCTGCGCGACGACGGCGAACCGCTGGACTTCATCCCCGGCCAGTTCATCCAGGTGCATTTCGACTACGCCGACGGCACGCCGACCAAGCGCAGCTACTCGCTGGCCACCATCCACGACCACGCGCTGGGCCCGGGCGAAGCGGTGGAGATCGCGGTCAGCTACGTGCCCGGCGGCGCGGCCACGGCGCTGTTCGAAGGCCTGCCGGAGGGTGGCAACATCACCGCCAGCGGGCCGTACGGGCGCTTCTGCCTGATGCCCGCCGACGCCAACCGCCGTTACCTGCTGATCGCCACCGGCACCGGCGTCACGCCGTACCGCTCCATGCTGCCGCAGCTGGAAACGTTGATGCGCGAGCGCGGCGTGGAAGTGGTGCTGCTGTTCGGTGCGCGCACCCCGGCCGAACTGCTGTACGGCGACGAGTTCCGCGCTTTCGCCGAAGCCCATCCGGGCTTCCGCTTCGTGCCGTGCTTCTCGCGCGAACTGCCGGGCGAAGGCTCGCCGCACGCGCATGCCGACGTGCGCCACGGCTACGTGCAGCAGGCCCTGCCGGAGTTCGCCCCCAACCCCGCCACCGACATCGCCTACCTGTGCGGCAACCCGAATATGGTCGATGCGTGCTTCGAGGCGCTGAAGGGCTTCGGTCTGGCCGTGCCGCAGATCCGGCGCGAGAAATACGTCAGCAGCAAATAGGCCACCGCCGACGCCTCCGGCCCCATCGGTGCGCGCTGCCGAGGGCATGTAAAGGACGCTTGACACGCCCGCGCGTCACGACGTACCGTCTGTAAAGGAAGCTTTACAGGAAGTTCGTCGCATGTTCGTCGCCTCGTCGTGGATTGATGCCTGCTACCGGCCGCGGCCGGCGGTGTTGCTGGGCGCCGGTGCCTTGCTGATCGCGCTGGCCGGGCTGGCCGCCGCGCTTGATTGGCCCTGGCCCGAGACGCTGATCGGGGTGCTCGCCGGTGTGGGCGTCGGCTGCCTGTTGGCCGCGCTGTTGTACCGCCTGATGCCCGACGCCCTGGAGGCCTCCACCCCGGCCATGCGGCGACGCTACCTGCGCGAGTTCCTGCCGCCCATGGCGGGCTATGTCGTGCTCGTGGCGGCGTCGGTCACCCTGCTCAAGCACGTGGAGGCCACCTGGCTGCGCGCGGCAGTGGCGTTGATGCCGCTGCCGGCCATCGCGCTGGCCATGCGCGCCTTCGTTCGCCATGTTCGCGACACCGACGAATTGCAGCGCCGCATCGAACTGGAGGCGGTGAGCCTGGCCACGTTGCTGGTGTCGATGCTGTACCTGGGCGGCGGCTTCCTGCAGGCGGCCAAGGTCATCGACGTGCGCGGAGCAGTCACCATGATCTGGCTGTTCCCGCTGATATGCGTCAGCTACGGCCTGACCAAGGTCGTGGTCGCGAGGCGGTACCGGTGAAGGGGCTGGCACACCGCTACTGGACGGGGCTCAGCCCGGCGCTGCGGCGCTATTACCGCGCCTCGCTGCTGCCCAGCATGGTCTTCCTGGCCCTGGCGTTCGCGCATGAATGGGCTTCGCAGCATCCGGACCTCACGTCGGGCGCGCGCGCCGCCTTCGCCCTCGCGCCCGTGTTCGGCCTGGCATGGCTGTTCTCCGCCTACCTGCGCTTCCTGCGCGATTGCGACGAGCTGGAACGGCGCGTCGAGCTGGACGCGCTGGCCTGGGCGGCGGGCATCACCCTGCACGGCGTGCTGGCCTGCCTGTTCCTGCTCGACGCGCGGGTCTTGGCGTGGCCCGCGCCGCGCGCGGTGGCCTTGCTCGGCCTGCTGCTGCTCGGCAGTTACGCGCTCGTGCGCGCCCTGCTGCATCGCCGTTACCAATGAACAACCGCCTGCGCGAACTGCGCGACCAGTGCGGCTGGTCGCAGGGCGAACTGGCCGAGCGGCTCGACGTCTCCCGGCAGACCATCAACGCGCTGGAGACCGGCAAGTACGACCCGTCGCTGCCGCTGGCGTTCCGCATCGCGCGCCTGTTCGAGCGCCGCATCGAAGACGTGTTCCTCCCCGATTCCGAATGAGCCTCCGGGTTCGCCAACCGCACCACCGAAAGCGCAAGGAGACGCAGCTGCCCATGTTCCGCCATCCCTTTTCACCGCCCCGCGCCACCCCCCTACGTGACCTTCGTCACGTATCGGGTCGTGCGCCGGCCTGCGATGCTCCGCCGCTGTCCGCAGCCCACGGGAACCGCATGTACGCACGATTGACAATGACCGCGCTGGCCGCGGGCCTGCTGCTGGCCGGCTGCCAGCCCGCCAACGACCCCGCGGCCACCGCCACGGCGGAAAGCGCCACCCACCATCTGGGCAAGGTCGCGTTGAAGCCCTGCGTGCTGGGCGGTGACAACGGCATGCCCACCGTGGAAGCCCAGTGCGGCCACTTCGAGGTGGCCGAGAACCCGGCGCAGCCGCAGGGCCGTCGGATCAAGCTCAACATCGCGCGGCTGCCCGCCACCGGCAAGGGCAACGCACAGCCCGACCCGGTGTTCTTCCTTGCCGGCGGCCCCGGCCAAGCCGCCGTCCAGACCGCCCCCATCATCAATGCGGCGCTGCGCGAAGTACGCAAGCAACGCGACGTCATCCTCGTCGACCAGCGCGGCACCGGCGGCTCCAACCCGCTGGACTGCAAGGACGCGAAGGGCCAGCCGCTGGAGCTGGACGCCAGCCGCATTCCGACCGACGCCTCCCTGGCGGATTTCGCGCGGCAGTGCCTGGCCTCGCTCGACGGCCGCGCCGACCCGCGCTTCTACACCACCACCCACGCCATCGCCGATCTCGACGCGGTGCGTGCGGCGATGGGCCTGGACAAGATCAACGTGGTCGGCGGCTCCTACGGCACCCGCGTGGCGCAGCAGTACGCTACACGCTACCCGCAGCACACCCGCACCGTGGTGATCGACGGCGTCGCGCCCAACCGGCTGGTGGTCGGCGGCGAGTTCGCGCGCACCCTGCAGCGCGCGCTGCAACTGCAGCAGGCGCAATGCGCCGAGCAGCCGCAGTGCAAGCAGCGTTTCGGCGGCGACCTGGTCGCGCGGATCAAGGCGCTGAAGGACAAGCTCAACGCCGCGCCAGTGGATGTCGCCTACCGCGACCCGACCACCAACGCACCCAAGCGCGACACCCTGTCCGGCGACATGGTCAGCGGCATGGCGCAGGGCATGTCGTACATGCCGCAGCTCGCGGCGATGCTGCCGCTGGTGGTGGCCGAGGCCGAACAGGGCCGCTACGAGTCGCTGATGGCGGTGGCGCAGGTCTGGTCCGGCCAGGTCGTGGGGCAGATGAACCGCGGCATGCAGTGGTCGGTGGTGTGCGCCGAGGACGCGCCGCGCTACCAGGCCGATCCGGTGGATGCCGACACCGTGCTCGGCGGCGACATGGGCCGGATGTTCTTCGCCGCGTGCGCCGTGTGGCCCAAGGGCGACGTCCCGGCCGATTTCCACGCGCCGTTCAAGACCTCGCTGCCGACGCTGCTGCTGTCCGGCGAACTCGATCCGGTCACCCCGCCGTCGTACGCCGACGAAGTGGCCAAGGGCCTGGGCAATGCGCGACACATCGTGCTCCGTGGCCAGGCACACGGCACCCTCGGCACCGGCTGCATGCCCAAGCTGCTCGGCCAGTTCATCGAACGCGCCGATCCCAAGGCCCTTGATGCCAAGTGCCTCGACAGCCTGACCTACACCCCGCCGTTCACCAGCTTCAACGGCTGGGAACCTTGAGCGCGCAAGGACTGACTTCATGATCATCGCAAACGATTTGCACAAGGCGTTCAAGACCAAGACCGGCACGGTGCAGGCGGTCGAGGGCGTCTCCTTCGAGGCCCGCGACGGCCAGATCACCGGCCTGCTCGGTCCCAACGGCGCCGGCAAGACCACCACCCTGCGCATGCTGTACACGCTGATGGCGCCGGATCGCGGCAACGTCACCGTCGACGGCATCGACGCGGCCCAGGACCCCGCCGCAGTACGCCGCGCGCTGGGCGTGCTGCCCGACGCACGCGGCGTGTACAAGCGCCTGACCGCGCGCGAGAACATCGCCTACTTCGGCGAACTGCACGGCCTGTCCGCCGCCGACATCGCCCGCCGCACCGACGTGCTGGCCAAGGCACTGGAGATGGGCGACATCCTCGACCGCCAGACCGAAGGTTTCAGCCAGGGCCAGCGCACCAAGACCGCCATCGCCCGCGCGCTGGTGCACGACCCGCGCAACGTCATCCTCGACGAGCCCACCAATGGCCTGGACGTGATGACCACCCGCGCCATGCGCGGTTTCCTGCAGCAACTCAAGGCCGAAGGCCGCTGCGTGATCTTCTCCAGCCACATCATGCAGGAGGTGGCCGCGCTGTGTGACCGCATCGTCATCATCGCCAAGGGCCGCGTGGTCGCCGCCGGCACCGCCGACGAACTGCGCGCCAAGTTCGGGGAAAGCAACCTGGAAGACGCCTTCGTCAAGGCCATCGGCTCGGAGGAGGGCCTGCACGCATGAAGACTGGATTCTTTGCCTCGATGTGGGCCGTGATGCGCAAGGAACTGCGAGAGGTCATGCGCGACCGCCGCACGATGCTGATGGCCCTGGTACTGAGCCCTCTGCTGACCCCCATGCTGTTCATGGGCATGGGCAAGCTTGGCGAGAACCGCGCCAAGACCGAGCTCGACAAGGTGCTGGAAGTGCCGGTGGTCGGCATCGAACAGGCCCCCAACCTGGTGGCGTACCTCGCCACGCGCGGCATCAAGGCGGTCGCCGCGCCCAAGGACCTGGACGGCGCGATTGCCCGCCAGGAAGTGGACGTCGCGCTGGAGCTGGACCCCGCGTTCGGCAAGGCGTGGCGCGAGGGCCGTTCGGCAGCCATCGACATCGTCGCCGACACCACTGCCCGCGCCAGTGAAGTGCCGGTGGCCCGCGTACGCAGCGCGCTGGAAGGCTACCGCGACCAGATGGGCACGCTTCGGCTGATGGCCCGCGGCATCGATCCCGGTGTGGTGCGCCCGCTGAGCGTCGGCGTGCGCGACATGGCGTCGGCCGAGGCCAAGCGTGGCCAGCTCGCCGCGATGCTGCTGCCCTACCTGCTGATCCTGTCGGCGTTCCTCGGTGGCATGGCGGTGATCCTGGACGCCACCGCCGGTGAGCGCGAGCGCCAGTCGCTGGAGCCCCTGCTGGCCACGCCGGCACCGCGCAGCGCCGTGGTCAGCGGCAAGATCGCCGCGGCCTGTGCGCTGGGCCTGGCGTCGCTGCTGCTGATGCTGGTGACGTTCAAGGCCCTGGCCACCTGGGCACCCGGCGGCGGCATGGTCATCGACGTCAGCACCCGCAACATCGCCATGCTCCTGCTGGTACTGCTGCCCATGCTGTTCATCGGCACGTCGCTGCTGACGTTCCTGGCCGCGAGCGCCAAGAGCATGAAGGAGGCCCAGAGCCACATGGCCTGGCTGATGCTGCTGCCGATGATCCCGTCGATCGCGCTGATGGTGAACCCCATCAAGCAGCAGTTGTGGCAATACGTGGTGCCATTCCTCGCGCAGAACCAGATGATCCTCAAGATCGCGCGCGGCGATGCCATCCCGATGCAGACCTGGGGCATCTACTTGGCCGCGAGCTTCGGTCTCGCCGCCGTGTTGTGGTTCGCCGCCGTGCATCGCTACCACCAGGAGCGCCTGGCGATCTCGGGCTGAGCCCCGCGTTGGCCAGTGCAAAGTGCAAAGAAAAAGCCCGGCAATGCCGGGCTTTTTTGTGCCGCTCGAAGCGCGATCCGGCTTACTGGCCCGGATCGAACCCGATGGTGCGGCGGGTGGTGACCGGTGCGGCCACCGGCTGGAAGCGCCACTTGCGCACCGCGTTCACCGCTTCGCGATCGAACACGCGCGGCGGGTCGGCCCGCCCCACGCGCGCGGCGGTGACGGTGCCGTCGGTGCCCACGGTGAACTCCACCTGCACCTCGCCCGATTGACCCGAACGCAGGGCCTCCGGCGGGAAGCGCGGGGCCGGCGTCGACAACGCACGCAACTCGCTGCTGGCCGGCGCTGCGGCCGCGGAAGTTGCCGCGGCCTGCTGTGCCGCACGCTGCTGCGCCGCGCGCTGGTCGGCCTCGCGTTGCTCGGTGGCACGCTGGTCCGCCGCACGCTGGTCGGCTTCGCGCTTCTGCGCGGCCTCGCGATCGGCGACCTGCTGCGCGGCGAGCTTCTTGGCCGCGTCTTCCTGCTGCTTCTTCTGGTCGGCCAGGCGCTGCGTTTCCAGCTCGGCCTGCTTCTTGGCCTGTTCCTCGGCTGTCAGCGCCTGCTGTTCGGTGCGCTGCGCGACCTCATTCTGGCGTGCGGTGATGCTTTCCTTCAGGCGCGCCAGCGCCGGATGGTTCGCATCGGCCTTCTGCAACAGTGCAGCCAGACGCTGCGCTTCGGCGAAGTCCTCGCGGTTCACGCTCTGCTCGATGGCGATCACCGTCATCGGCAACAGGTCAACGAGCGCGCTCGAAACCGCCGCATCCCCCGGCAGCTTGTCGCGCAACGCGAGGTAGTACTCCACGGCATTGTCTTCGGCCGGGGCATACAGGCGGTTGTCGGTGTAGGCCTTGCTGGCCGCTTCGCGCAGGGCATCCACGCTCATCGCGGCGACCTTGGAGGAAACGGCGTTCTCCGCGGTCACGGCGGCGGCGGACGTGGCAGCGGTCCCGGCAGCGGGGCCCTCTTCCTTCTTGCCGCAGGCCGCGACGGCCAATGCCACGCAAAGCGCGGCCAACGTGTGGTTGACGGACGGCCGGCGGCGCACGGGCCGGGCCAGTGAATTGTCGATCATTGAAAAAACTCTCCCCTGACGTACGCAGTCGGACGCGTACATGCACTAGGACGCGCTAGCACGGATAAATTGTCAAGGGCGACCGCGACGGAGCCCCGTCAGGCGCGCGGGCATCAACTGTGATGCAGGTCACATTTGCGGCCGGTCGGCGACGGGCCGAAGCGCATCACTTCCCGATGCAGAAGCTGGAGAAAATGTGCCCAAGCAGATCGTCGGCATGGACGCGGCCGGTGATCTCGCCCAACTGGTCATGGGCCAGGCGCAAGGCCTCGGCGGCGAGGTCCAGCGCCTCGTGGGCCAGATGGGCTCGCGCGTCCGCCAATTCGCCCTTCGCACGCTGCAGGGCGTCCACGTGGCGCGCCCGCGCGGTGAAGGTGCCTTCGGCGCCGATGCCCGGTGTTCCCAGCGCCAACTCACGCAGGCGGGCGTGCAACTGCGGCAGTCCGGCCCCGCTTCGCG
>CBFGOS010000102.1:0-7328 GCA_965650425.1 uncultured Lysobacter sp.
ACACGATGGACGTGCCGGCCGGCGCGACCAACCTGACCTTCACCATGTCCGGCGGTACCGGCGATGGCGACATGTACGTCAAGTTCGGCGCCGAGCCGACCGACACCGTGTACGACTGCCGTCCGTACAAGACCGGCAACGCCGAGACCTGCACCTTTGCCGCTCCCTCGGCGGGCAAGTACTACGTCAACATCAAGGCGTACTCGGCGTTCTCGGGCGTCAGCCTGGTCGGTGACTACACCACCGGCGGTGGTGGCAGCCGCCAGACCTACAGCAACATCGCCGACTACACCGTCGCCGACAACGCGACGGTGGACAGCCCGATTACCGTCTCCGGCCGCAGCGGCAACGGCCCGTCGGACGCCTCGGTGTCGGTGGACATCCGCCACACCTACCAGGGCGACCTGAAGGTTGACCTGGTGGCTCCGGACGGCACGCTGTACAACGTCCACAACCGCACCGGCAGCAGCACCGACAACGTGATCAAGACCGTCACGTTCAACCTGACCAGCGAAGCCCTCAACGGCACCTGGAAGCTGCGCGTCAATGACAATGCGGCGGGCGACACCGGCTACATCAACAGCTGGAGCATCAACTTCTGATCGCTGATACAGGGTCGCGGTAAACAAGAAAGCCCCGGGGTCATCCCCGGGGCTTCTCTATTTGGGACCGGCGCATCGGCGGCCGTCAGGACGGGCGCAACCAGGGTGTCAGCGGGCTCGGGTCGCGCCAGCTCGCACGAGGTATCAGGTCTCCCGCAACCGCAACCGAAAACCGGCGCTCAATCCGCTGATTCGAAACGGTTGGCCTCGACGTTCTTGCGCACCTTCGCCGGGTCCCAGATGCGACCGTTCATGGCGATGTAGACGCCGGGCGGCAGCGACTGCACGGCGCCGACGGCAGTGCCGATGTTGAACTCCGCATCCGAGCCGCGGAATCGCGCCGGGTTGAGCGCGCCGGTCAGCACGATGGTCTTGTCCTTGATGCTGGATAGCACCTTGGCCGTGGCGACCATGCTGTCGGTGCCGTGGGTGACCAGCACGTGCCGGGCCTCCTGCGCGGCGATGGCGGCGCGGATCAGCTCTCGATCATCGTCGGTGATGTGCAGGGAATCCTTGCGGATGATCGGGATCACGTTGTAGCGGAAGGCCACACCCAGCTCGTCCAGGATGTGGCCGATCTGCGGCTCGCCGACCTGGTAGTCCGACTTGTCGTCGAAATAGATCTTGTCGATCGTGCCGCCGGTGGTGACGATGCAGAGCTGGTCCATCGCACAGGTCTTTCAGGTTCGGGGGCGCAATTATAGTCCGGGGGCAGGGCCACCCGGGGGCGCTGGCGTATGGCAGCACTCCGCGGACCTCAGGCCTTGCGCTTTCCCGCAAAGCGCCCCTGCAAACCGGGAAGGCTGGCCGCGAAGACCACCACCACGGCCAGGGCCAGGGCGGCCAGTGCGAAGCCACGTTCCGGCGGGCGGCTCCAGGCGACCATCACGCCATGGCTGAACCAGAACAGTGCCAGCACCGCCGACCAGAACCCTGCCGTGCGACGACGTTGCCACACGCCCACCGCCAGCAGCGCGGGAGGCAGGGCAAACACCACCCACTCGGCCCACGGATCGGCATCGCGGGCGAACCAAATGGCATACAGCGCCGCCAGCGCGACCAGCGACAGCAGCAGTACCGCGCGGGCGCGCGTCCGCAGCACGGAGGGATCATTCATCGGGTCAGCCTCGCCGTCGTTTCTGCCAGCCGGCGGCCCAGGGCTCGAGCCAGCACGGCTTCGTCATCGGTGAGCCGCGAGTCATCCTCCACGCCGGCCACGTGGCTGGCCCCATACGGGGTGCCGCCGCTGCGCGTGGTGCTGAGCACGGGCTCGGTGTAGGGAATGCCGGTGATCAGGCAGCCGTGGTGCAACAGAGGCAGCATCATCGACAGCAGTGTGCTTTCCTGGCCGCCATGCTGGGTGGCCGTGGAAGTGAAGACCGCGGCCGGCTTTCCCACCAGCGTGCCACTGGCCCACTCGCTGCCAAGGCCATCCAGCCAATACTTGAGTGGCGCGGCCATGTTGCCAAAGCGGGTGGGACTGCCCAGTGCCAGGCCCGCGCATTCCACCAGGTCCTGCGGTTCCACGTAGGGAGACCCCTCTTCCGGGACGGGCGGTGCGGTGGCCTGGGTCACGGGCGCCACGGGTGGCACGGTACGCAAGCGGGCGCTGACGCCTTCGACCTCGCCGATGCCGCGCGCGATCTGCCGCGCAAGCTTGGCCACGGAGCCACCGCGGCTGTAATACAGCACCAGGATTTCGATCATCGTGTCCTCAAGGCTGCCGCGCAGCACCAGCGTGAAGCATAGGCGATGCCGCCAGCGGTGCCCATCGGTTACCCTGCCGCCAATGGAGCCGCTGGATACCCTCAATCGCTGGAGCGAGCGCGTGCGCGACCGGGCGCGCGTGGGCACCTTCTTCCGTTTCCTGGCCCGACGCTTCCTCGACGACGACCTGTTCCAGGCTGCAGGTGCGCTTTCGTTCACCACCGTGTTCGCGCTGGTGCCGTTGTCGATGGTGGTGTTCGGCGTGCTGTCGGCGTTTCCCGCGTTCTCCGACTGGAGCGACCGGCTCAGCGATTACATCTTCTCCAATTTCGTGCCGTCTTCGGCACGTTCGGTGGAGGCTTATCTCAAGCAGCTCTCCAGCAACGTCGGCCAGCTCACTGCGGCGGGTGTGATCGCGTTGGTGATTTCTTTGCTGATCACGCTCAATGGCGTGGAGGCCACCTTCAACCGCATCTGGCGGGTGCACGCCGCCCGGCCGCGGCTGGGCCGCTTCCTCGTGTATTGGACCGTGCTCACTCTGGGCGCGCTCATGGCCGCTGCCAGCTTGGCGGTTTCGGCGCGCTTCTTCGCCATGGCGGTGTTCAAGACCGATGCCGGGCATGTGCTGGAAAGCGCGCTGCTGCAGTTGGCCCCCATGGCCATCGAGTTGCTGGCCTTTGCCGCCATCTATCGCGTGTTGCCGCACCGCACCGTCAAATGGCGGCATTCGTTGGCGGGTGCGTTGCTGGCGATGCTGCTGCTGGAAACGGTGAAGGCCGTGATGAGCCTGTACTTCGGCAGCTTCGCGACCTATTCAAAGATCTACGGCACGCTGGCGTTCGTGCCCATCTTCCTGCTGTGGATCTACCTGGGTTGGGTGTCGATCCTGTTGGGGGCATCGCTCGCGTCGTCGGTGTCGGCCTTCCGTTACCAACCGGCGGCGATGCGGTTGCCGCTGGGCTACGAGATTTACGGCTTGCTGCGCCTGCTCGCCCGGTTCCAAGAGGCACGCCTGCAGGGACGCGGACTGCACAGCGACACCATCCAGCAAATGGAGCCCATCCTGACCGACAGCCTGGTGCAGGAGATGCTGGGCCAGCTCAACGACATCAAGGTGGTCCGCCGAGCCGAAGATGGCGAATGGCTGCTTGCGCGCGATCTGGACGAACTGACGCTGGCGGAGTTGTATGAAGCCTGCCAGTTGCGTATTCCCATCGCCGAGGCCCATCTGCCGTGCCGCGACGACGCACTTGGACGCTCGGCCGTGGCGGCGATGGACGAACTGCGCATGCCCTTGCGCGATCTGTTGAAACGACGCGTGGCTTCGATCCATGCCGAACCCGAGGAGTAACCCGATGTTGCATCTGCGCGCCGCGGCCGTCGCCGCCTCCCTGTGCCTGTTTGCCGCGTGTGGCCAGCGCCCCGAGGCTCCGGCCCCCGCGGCGAACCAGCCTCAGGTGGCGCCGGCCGACGCCGCCCCGGCACCGGTGCCTGCACCTGCCACGGACGAGGCCAGCGTCGCTGCCAACGGCACGTCCGTCGCCATGCCTGAGTTGAAACTTCCGCTGACCGATGGCACCGAGTACGACCTGGCCGATCGCCGGGGCAAATGGGTCGTGGTGAACTTCTGGGCCACCTGGTGCGGCCCCTGCCTGAAGGAAATGCCCGAGTTGTCGGCCCTGGATGCGATGCGCGACCACATCGAGGTCATCGGCCTTGCGTACGAAGAGATCGATGCCGAGGCCATGCAGGCATTCCTCAAGGCGCACCCGGTCGTGTACCCGATCGCAATTGTGGACACGTTCAATCCGCCCAAGGACTTCGATACACCGCGCGGCCTTCCGATGACTTATCTCATCGGTCCGGATGGCAAGGTAGTGGAGAAGGTGCTGGGGCCGGTGACCGCCAAGAGCATCGAGGCGGCGATTGAAAAGGCGGGTGGGCCGAAGGCGGGTTGACGGCAGCCTCCACGCCATTGGTGCGTGGTCGGGTCCGAAGCGCCGCCTGTCCGACCGGCCTTGGCGTCAGGGCGGCGGTGCTCAGTCCAACGGAAAGGGCGCCAGCGGTTTCAGCAGCCCGAATCGTTCCTTGAGTGGCTTGCCGTCCAGCGGCGGGAGCGAGATGCCGTCGGGCGGCACCCGCGTGTCCGGCAGCCGGTCGAGGAGGTCGCGGACCAGGGTCAACCGTCCGCGACGCTGGTCGTTGAAATCAACCAGCGTCCAAGGTGCGTGTTTGGTGTGGGTGGCCTTGAGCATCGCCTCCCGGGCGCGCGTGTAGTCGGCGTAGTGTTCGCGCGCCTGCATGTCGATTGGTGACAGCTTCCAGCGCTTGAGCGGGTCGTCCAGTCGCTGGGAGAACCGCTCTTCCTGCCGGGCTTGATCGCAGGTCAGCCAGTACTTGAACAGCAGGATGCCATCGTCCACGAGTAACTGCTCGAAGACGGGCGCCTGCTTGAGGAATGACTTGACCTGCGCCGGCGTGGCGAAGCCCATCACCTGTTCCACGCCGGCGCGGTTGTACCAGCTGCGGTCGAACAGGGTGATCTCGCCAGCCGATGGCAGGTGTGCCGCATAGCGCTGGAAGTACCACTGCGTGCTTTCCCGTTCGCTGGGTTTGGGCAGCGCCACGATCCGGCATTGGCGCGGATTGAGCGTGTCGGCAATGGCATTGATCGCGCCGCCCTTGCCGGCGGTATCGCGGCCCTCGAACAGCACCACCAGACGCTGGCCCGTGTGCTGCACCCAGCGCGCCAACGCGACCAGTTCCAGCTTCATCGGCTCCAGCGCGGCTTCGTAGTCCTTGCGCTTGAGGCCGGTCATGCGCGCGTGCCTGCCTTCCGCGACGTACCCGGGGGGCGCGATGCGGTCTTGCGCGGCGCGGCCGTGGTCTTCGAGCCCTCGCTCGCGCGTGGCCGGCGGCGAACGTTGCCCGCCATCGCACAGGCGACCTCCAGCAGCGCGCCCTGCTGCCGGGTGTCCAGCGCCCGGTAGGCGGCCAACAATTCGTGCTCGCCCGACGTGCGCGCGGGGTCGAGCGTGCTGGCCAGCTCCGAGAGCAATGCACCGACCGGCACGCCGAACGTGCGGGCGAGGGCGTCCAACTGGTCGCGGCCTGGCGCCATCTCGCCGCGCAGCCACGCGCTGACGGTTTCCACGCCGGCGCGCGGGATGGCGGTCGCGATGTCGGCGGCGTTGAGGCCGCGCGCAAGCGCCAGCAGGCGCAGTGTGGTGGCAAGGGGCATCGGCAGACTCCGTCCTGGCACCGGTGCAGCCTAACCCGACGGGGGCGGGGGGCGTCCAGCGGTTCGCGTCAACTCAGTCGAAATCGTGTGCCTGGGGCGGCAACCCCTGGCGTTGCCGTTCCGCCATCCAGTGCATTGCCGCGGCGAAATCGGCGGCGAAGCCACGCATGTCGAACAGTTCGGAGGCTTGCCGTCGCTCCGCAAGCGAGGCCCGCAGGTCGACCAGCTGACGGGGGGCGTTGCCCAATGCGACCGCCGTGCGGACGAAGGCCGCATCGTCGGCCACGTTCAGTTCGGGCAGCCCGAGATGATGGTTCAGGCTGCCCGCGACGCGCGCCGCGAACGTGTCGCCCGGGCAGGTGAGCACGGGACACCCTGCCCACAACGCGTCGGAGGCAGTGGTGTGGGCATTGTAGGGGTGGGTGTCGAGGAACAGGTCGGCATGCTGCAACCGCGCCAGGTACTCGGGGTGGGGCTGCTTGCGCATGAACACCAGCCGGTCCGGGGCAATGCCCTTTTCAGCGGCAAAGGTGCGGAGCCGCTCGTCGGCCAGTCCCGGTCCCGACAGCAGCCACAGCACGCTGCCGGGAACGCCCCGCAGGACCTCGAGCGCGCGCCCCACGCTGCGTGGATTGAGCTTGTAGCTGTTGTTGGAGCAGCAGAACACCACGCCGTCGGGTGGCAGTCCGCAGGCCTCCCGCGTGGGTGGGGGCGGAATCGAGCGATGGCTGTCAGAGGGCTGGAAGCAGCGGGGCAACCGCACGACGCGCTCGCTGAAGTGCGCCGCCATTGCTTCGGGCAAAACGAAACGATCGGCCAGCACATAATCCATCCACGGTGCACCGCTCGTGCCGGGATACGCGAGCCAATTGACCTGCACGGGCGCGGGGCGCATCGCCAGCACCTCGGGCGCGCCGCCCCCGCCCCAGCCGCGCAGGTCGACCAGTACGTCGATTCCGGCCATGCGGATTCGCGACGCCACGCGCGCATGCGCCAGCGCATTCACCTCATGCCACTGATGCGCCGCGGCCCGCAACCGCGCATGCACCGCGCTGCCGTCGTCGGTATTCAACGCAAACAGGTGCAGCTCGATGCCGGGTACGTCGCGCAGGGCCTCCAGCATGGCCACCGTCAGCAGTCCGGTCGGGTGGGCGCCGAAGCCGTTGGACAACAGGCCCAGGCGTACCGGCGCGTCGGCCGGCACAGGGGGCGGCGGCGGGAAGGGCACGATCGAGCGCGCCAGCGCGGCGGAACGCAGTCGGGCACAGCGCAGTTGTTCGTCGGGACCGGCGTCCTCACTGAGGAAGGAGAACGGCTCCACGGCCGCAGTGTCGGATCCCACGGCCGCGCGCACCTGCGCGGACAACACGTCAAGTTCGCGCCAGTCGCAAAGCTTGCGTTGCCAGGCCAAGCGGTACGCAGCCAGTTGCGGCTGGTCCGGCGCCAGGGTGTGTGCACGGGCGTAAGCATCGGCGGCCGCTTCAGCCTCGCCGGTGTCCTCCAGCACGTGCCCCAGCCACAGCGCGATGCCCGCGGCCACACTGACGTGCAAACTTTCCGCTTCCCCGCTCATCGGAATGCCGACGAGCCGATCGCACCGCTCCCCCACCAGGCGCCACAGGCCGGTGCCTTCGGCCCCGAAGACGACGGCCGTGTGCCCATCGTGCCCGCAGGCGTGCATCACCCCGGGGTTGCGGCTGCGGTAGTCGACCGGCTTCGCGTCCTGGATCTTCAAGGCGTCGATGTCCGCGCGCAGGGCGATCTGCGGCGTTCCCGGC
>CBFGOS010000103.1:0-7291 GCA_965650425.1 uncultured Lysobacter sp.
TCGCGCTTGACCAGCGCCTTCATCATCGTCTGCGTCATGGAGGGGTGTCCTTCGGTGGCGTCCAGCACGGACACCGGGGGCGACAATTATACGCGGGTGTCCGCAGGCGGCCCGGGGTGGATCAGGGCGAGACGGTGCGCTGGATCACGTCGAGGTGCCGGGACGGGCGCACCCGTTGCGCCAACCACCCATGCGGTTTGCCGTGCGTGGCGGGAACACCGTTGGGAATGGCCTGCTCGCGCTGGAGGGGGGGGCGGGTTTGCCGGCCGGTGGCGGGCTGGCCTATGGTGCGAGTCCCGTTTGTTCACCGGAATCGCCATGCGCCGCCGTCTGCTCGCCCTGTCACTTTCCCTGGCCGCCACCGGCGCCGTCGCCAACGAGGGCATGTGGATGCCGTCGCAGCTGCCCGACATCGCCAAGCAGCTGCGCCAGGCCGGCTTCCAGGGCAAGGCGGCCGAACTGGCCGGCTTGGCCCAGCCGCCGATGAACGCGGTGGTCAAGGTGGGTGGCGCCAGTGGCGCGTTCGTGTCCAAGGATGGACTGGTGCTGACCAACCACCACGTCGCCTTCGGCGTGATCCAGTACAACAGCAAGCCGGGCCGCGACCTGATCCAGGACGGCTACATCGCCGCCGATCGCACGGCCGAGTTGCCGGCCAACCCCGACTACCGCGTGCTGGTCACCACCGGCTTCGACAAGGTCACCGACCGCATCCTGGCCGACGCGCGCGGCAAGCAGGGGCGCGCTTACTTCGATGCGGTGGACACCGCGACCAAAGCCGTGGTCGCCGAGTGCGAGCGCGACGTGGGCTACCGCTGCAGCGTGGCCAACATGTACTACGGCACCGACTTTTACCTGGTGAAGCAGCTGGAGCTGCGTGACGTGCGCCTGGTGTACGCGCCGCCGAATGACATCGGCAACTACGGCGACGAAATCGATAACTTCATGTGGCCGCGCCACACCGGCGACTTCACCCTGCTGCGCGCCTATGTGGGCAAGGACGGCAAGCCGGCCGACTTCTCGCCTGACAACGTGCCTTACGTGCCGCCGTCGCACCTGCAGGTGTCCACGCGCAACGTGAAGGAAGGCGATTACGCCATGCTGGCGGGCTACCCGGGCGTGACCTTCCGCCACCGCATGGCGTCGGAGTTCGCCAACCAGATCGAATGGCAGCTGCCTTCGCGGGTAGCGCTGTTTGACGGCATGATCAAGACCATCGAGGCCGCCAGCGCAAAGGACGAGGACGCGCGTGTGCGTTACGCCTCGCAGGTGAAGAGCTTCAAGAATTCGTTGAAGCGTGCGCAGGGTGAGCTGGATGGGCTGCGTCGCAGCAACGCGGTGGCAGTGCGTCGTGACGATGAGGCCGCCATGTACGCGTGGCTGGAGCGCCAGTCCGACGCCGCGGCCATCCGCACCGACATCGCCGCCGCGCAGGCGGTGCTCGACCGTGGCGTGGCCACCCGCGAGCGCGACCAGCTGCTCGCGGCCATCAATGGCCAGACGCAGTTGCTGCGTTCGGCGATCACGCTGCAGCGCCTGGCGCACGAACGCACCAAGCCCGATGCACAGCGTGAGTCCGGTTTCCAACAGCGCGACGAGGTGCTGATCACCGGGCAGCTGAAGCAGGTGCAGCGTCGCTATTCGCCGGCCGTGGAAAAGGCGCTGCTGGCGCACCTGTTGGCGCAGTACCAGGCGCTGCCGGCTGCCCAGCACGTGCCCGAGTACGACGCGGTGTTCGGCACCACGGCGGAACAGGCGAAGGCCAGGCTGGACGCGCTCTACGCCGGGACTGGCCTAGGTGAGGAGGCCTCGCGCCTGCAGGCCATGCAGGCTGACGTCGCCACGCTGCAGGCTTCCAAGGACCCGCTCATGCAGGCGGCCGCGACGTTGCTGCCCGCCGTCCTGCGCCTGGACGACGAATCCAAGACCAGTGCGGGCGAACTGTTGCGCCTGCGCCCGGCGTATATGCGCGCACTGATCGACTTCCGCAAATCGCAGGGCAAGGCGGTGTACCCGGACGCCAACTCCACGCTTCGCGTGAGCTACGGTCGTATCCAGTCGATGGATCCGCGCGACGGGATCCACTACACCCCGCTGACCACGGTGCAGGGCATCGTGGAGAAGCACACCGGCGTGGACCCGTTCATCGCCCCGAAGCCGTTGCTGGACGCGATCGCCAAGGGTGATTTCGGCACCACCGCCGAGCCCAGCCTGAAGACGCAGACGGTCAACTTCCTCACCAATCTCGACACCACGGGCGGCAACTCCGGCTCGCCGGTGCTGGACGCGAAGGGACGGCTGATCGGGCTGAACTTCGACAGCAACTGGGAGGCGGTGAGCGCCAGCTGGATGTTCGATCCCCGCTACAAGCGCGCGATCCACGTGGACATGCGCTACATGCGCTGGCTGATGGCCAAGGTGTATCCGGCGCCGCACCTGCTTCGGGAGATGGGGCTGCCTGCCGAGTGAGGTTGCGCGTCGGATGGGGCGGGGGTGTGTTCAGCCACCCCCGTGCCATAAGTCATGGGCGCCCCTGCACCCAACCCCGCTAGACTCGCCGTTTCGCATTTCGCAAACGGAGTAGAGGCATGCGTCATACGGTGTTGGCCACGGCGATCGCGCTGGCCGGAATGGGGACCGCGGTCGCGGGCGAGGGCATGTGGGTGCCGCAGCAGCTGCCGGAAATTGCCGGTCCGCTGAAGAAGGCCGGCCTCAAGCTGAGCGCCAAGCAGTTGTCCGACCTTACCGGTGACCCGCTGGGTGCCGTGGTCTCGCTGGGCGGATGCACCGCCGGCTTCGTCTCCCCGCAGGGCCTGGTCGCGACCAACCACCACTGCGCGTATGGCGCCATCCAGCTCAACTCCACCCCGGAGAAGAACCTGATCCGTGACGGCTTCTACGCCGCCACCCCGGGCGCGGAGCTGTCCGCCGGCCCCAATGCGCGAATCTACGTGCTCGACGCGATCACCGACGTCACCGACCAGTTCAAGGCTGCCATCGCTGCCGCCCCGGACGCGCTGGCCCGCACCAAGGCCGCCGACGCGCTGGAGAAGAAGCTGGTTGCCGAGTGCGAGGCCGAAGCCGGCTACCGCTGCCGCGTGTACAGCTTCTCCGGCGGCAACGTCTACCGCCTGTTCCGCAACCTCGAGATCAAGGACGTGCGCCTGTCCTACGCGCCGCCGAGCAGCGTGGGCAAGTACGGCGGCGACGTCGACAACTGGATGTGGCCGCGCCACACCGGTGACTTCTCGTTCTACCGCGCCTACGTGGGCAAGGACGGCAAGCCGGCCGCGTTCTCGCCGGACAACGTGCCGTACCAGCCCAAGCACTGGCTGAAGCTTGCCGACAAGCCGCTGGGCGAGGGCGACTTCGTGATGGTCGCCGGTTACCCGGGCCGCACCGCGCGCTACGCGCTGGCCAGCGAATTCGACGACACCGCGGGCTGGACGTACCCCACCGTGGGCCAGCACTACAAGAACACGATCGCGATGATCGAGGCCGCCGGCGCCAAGAACCCGGACATCGCGGTGAAGTACGCCGCGACGCTGGCCAGCCTCAACAACACGATGAAGAACTACGAGGGCCAGCTTGAGGGCTTCAAGCGCATCGGTGCCGCCGAGACCAAGCGCAAGGAAGAGGCCGAAATTTTGGCGTGGCTGCGCGCGCAAGGCGACGCTGGCAAGGCTGGCCTGAACGCCCACGACAAGCTGGTGGAGCTGGGCGATATCGCCCGCGCCACCCGCGAGCGCGACCTGGTGTTTGGCAGCCTGCGCAACAGCGGCATCCTCGGCGCCGCGTCCCAGCTGTACCGCCTGTCCATCGAAAAGGCCAAGCCCGACGCCGAGCGCGAGCAGGGTTACCAGCAGCGTGACATGCCGGCGTTCGAAGGCGGCATGAAGCAGATGGAGCGCCGCTACCACCCCGACATGGACCGCGAGCTGCAGCAGTACTGGCTGCGTGAATACGTGAAGCTGCCGCAGTCGCAGCGCGTGGCCGCCGTGGACAAGTGGCTGGGCGGCAACGACGAGCAGGCCATCCAGCGCGCGCTGGACAGCCTGGCCAAGAGCGAGCTGCGCAATGCCGACAAGCGCATGGCGCTGGTCGGCGCCGACCGTGCCGCGCTGGAGGCCAGCAAGGATCCGGCCATCCAGTTCGCCGTGGCGGTGATGCCGACCGTGCTGCAGCTGGAGGAAACCGCCAAGACCCGCGCGGGTGAATCGCTGCTGGCGCGCCCGGCGTACCTGCAGGCGATTGCCGATTACAAGAAGAGCAAGGGCGAGTTCGTGTACCCGGACGCCAACTCCAGCCTGCGCATCACTTTCGGCAACGTCACCGGCTACACCAAGCTGGATGGCAGCAAGCAGAAGCCCTTCACCGTGCTGGAGGAAATCCCGGCCAAGGACACCGGCGTCGATCCGTTCGACGCGCCGAAGGTGCAGCTGGAAGCCATTGCCGCCAAGCGCTACAGCGGCCTGGCCGACAAGCGCCTGGGTACGGTGCCGGTCAACTTCCTGTCCAATCTGGACATCACCGGCGGCAACTCCGGCTCGCCGGTGCTCGACGCGCAGGGCAAGCTGGTTGGCCTGGCGTTTGACGGCAACTGGGAATCGGTCAGCTCCAACTGGGTGTTCGACCCGGTCATGACCCGCATGATCACCGTCGACCAGCGCTACATGCGCTGGATCATGCAGGAGGTGTTCCCGGCCCCGGCGCTGCTGAAGGAAATGAACGTGGCGCCGAAGGGCAAGTAAGCCTGCGACCCCACAAGCGCAGTACGAAGAACGCCGGCCACGCGCCGGCGTTTTTCGTTTTCCGCAACGCAAGGTTGCGACTGCAACCGTTGCAGCACGGAAGCGGTCTGCTAGGCTCCGTCTTCCCACGTCGCCGCCCCAGCACACCGTCACCATGCGCATCCTGCTTGCACGCCACGGCGAGACCCCGTGGAACGCCGAAGGCCGCTACCAGGGCCAGGAGGACATCCCGCTCTCGCCAGTGGGCGAGGGCCAGGCCCGTGCGCTCGGGGAGCGCCTGCGTGAGGTGACCATCACCCGGGCGGTGGCCTCGCCACTGCGACGCGCGCGCCATACCGCCGAGCTGGCGATGGGCCAGCGCGACCTGCCGCTGACCCTGGATCCGGGCCTGATGGAAATCGCCCACGGCACCTGGGAGGGCCTGCTGGCCAGCGAAATCCGCGAGGCGGACCCCGAGCGCCTGCGCCAGTGGCGTGAGGCCCCGCACGAGGTGCTGATGCCCGAGGGCGAGTCGCTGCAGCACGTGCTCGACCGCGCCTGGCCGGCCTTCGCCCGCGCCACCGAGGGCCTCGGCGACGACGACACCCTGCTGGTGGTCGCCCACGATGCGGTCAACCGTGTGTTGCTGTGCAGGATCCTTGGCATCCCGCTGGCCCAGCTGTGGGGCTTCCGCCAGGCCCCGACGACCATCAACCTGCTCGAAGGCCCCGACGTGGATCACCTCGAGGTGGTGCGCCTGAACGACTGCAGCCACCACACTGCGCTGTTCGGGGAAGCGGTGCACCGGGCGTTGTGATGCAATAGGCGCCCCCAACGCTGACTCCCGCCCCCCCAAGGGCGGGTCCGTGACCTTGAGCAAGCCCATCACACTGGCCGACTGGCTGGCCTACATCGAACGCCAGCACCCCAAGTCCATCGACATGGGGCTGGACCGCGTGCGCGCCGTCGCCTCTGCGATGAAGCTCAAACGCCCGGCCAAGCGCGTGATCACCGTGGGCGGTACCAACGGCAAGGGCTCGACGGTGGCCTTCATCGAGTCCATCGCACGCGCCGCTGGCTGGTCGGTGGGCGCCTACACATCGCCGCACCTGCTGGCCTACAACGAGCGCGTGCGCATCGATGGCGCCGATGCCGACGATGCGTCGCTGGTGGCCGGCTTCCAGGCGGTGGAGGCGGCGCGGGGCGACGTACCCCTGACCTATTTCGAGTACGGCACGCTCTGTGCCCTATGGTTGTTCCAGCAGGCCAAGCTCGACCTGGCGGTGCTAGAGGTGGGGCTGGGCGGCCGGCTGGATGCCACCAATCTGGTCGACCCCGACGTGGCGGTGATCACCACCGTCGACCTGGACCACCAGGATTACCTGGGCGACGACCGCGAGGCGATCGGCGCAGAGAAGGTCGGCATCGCACGGCCGTGGAAGCCCCTGGTGCTGGGCGACGACATGCCGCCCTCCAGCGTTCTTGGCCATGCTTACGCCATCGGCGCGTCGGCAGTGCGTGCGCGCTGCGACTTCTTCTTCGAACCGCTGGATGCGGAGACTTGGCGTTGGCGCGAGGTGGGTTTCAGCGTGACCCTGCCGCGGCCGTTACTGGCGGCGCCGGTGCAGTTGCGCAACGCGGCCACCGCCATCGCGGCGGTGCGCGCCCTGCCCAAGCCGCCACCGCGGCAGGCGCTGGTGGCGGGCATCGCCAAGGCGCGTCTGGCCGGTCGCCTGCAACGGTTCGAGCGCGACGGCGTGGAGATCGTGGTCGACGTGGGCCACAACCCACAGGCCGCCGGGGAGCTGGCCGCATGGCTGAAGCAGATCCCGCGCCCCGTGGGCACCGCGGGCGCGACCCGTGCGGTATTTGCTGCGCTGGCCGACAAGGACGCCCCCGGCGTGGTCGAGGCGCTGGCCGGTCACGTTGACCGCTGGTACCTCGCCGGGCTGGCCCAGCACGGTCCGCGTGGCACCACGGTGGCTGAACTGGCTGCGCGGCTGGCCGGCACCGCGGCGGGCTCGGCACCGCAGTTCACCGACGTCGCGCAGGCGCTCGCCGCCGCCCGGCATGACGCCCAGGACGGTGACCGCATCCTGGTGTTCGGTTCCTTCCATACCGCGGCGGACGCGCTTACGGCATTGGCGGCTGAATGAACCATCACCCCGACGGCCGGTCCCCGGCCCGCGCCCGGGTATAATTCGCCCGGCATTTCCGCCCGTGGCGTGCGAGATCCGATGGAACCTGCCCTGAAACAGCGACTGATCGGCGCGACGGTGCTCGTCGCCCTCGCGGTGATCTTCCTGCCGATGCTGATCAAGGGGCCTGCGCCGGAGAGCGGCGTCTCGGACGTTCCGCTGCAACTCCCCGACACGCCGGAAGGCGATTACGAAACCCGTGAACTGCCGCTGGTGTCGCCGGGCGTAACCCCGGACAACGGCGCATTGGGCATGGAGGCCGGCCCGGACAAGCTGCCGACCGTTGACGCCGATGCCGCGGTTGCCGCCCCCGCTGACAGCGGGATGATGCCCGCGCCCACGGCCGGCGGCAGCCATGCCGTC
>CBFGOS010000104.1:0-7249 GCA_965650425.1 uncultured Lysobacter sp.
CCGTGGTGGCGGGTACCGAAATCCGCCCGCGTGGCGTGGTCGTGGTGTTGCTGCCGGTGGCCGCGTTGTGGGCCGGCTTGGTCTGGTTCGGGCGGCGGGTGCCCACCGACCCGCGCGCTGCACCTGGTGCCGCCCTCCTGGCGCTGGGCATTCTTGGCGCCGGGACTGTGCCTTCGCAGGTCGACGCTCGCCACTTCTCGAGCGAAGACAGTTACAACCTGAGCGTAAACAAGGCCGGGTTCCTGCTGGACGAAAGCCTGGCCTACCTGCGTCGTCGGCAGGCAGCGCCCATCACGGCGCCCGCTTCCGTGCCCACCTCTGCGGGGGGCGGATCCGAACTCGATCCGAACTATCCGTTCCTGCGTGAGGAACAGACGCCCGATACGCTTGGGCCACTGTTTGCCACCTCGCCCACTGACCCGCCGCCCCATCTCGTCTTCATCGTGGTGGAAGGACTCGGGCGCACCTTCTCAGGCCCGGACGCGCGCTTGGGCAGTTTTACCCCGTTCCTCGACGAGCTGGCCACGCGCAGCCTGTACTGGGACAACTTCCTTGCCGTGCAGGGGCGCACCTTCGCGGCGTTGCCGTCGATCTTCGGCTCGTTGCCGTTCGGCGACCAGGGATTCGCCGCGCTGGATGCGCGCATGCCAAGCCATGCGACGTTGCTGGGCGTGCTCAAGGACAATGGCTACGCACTCTCGTTCTATGCCGGGTTTGATGCCGACTTCGACAACGAGCGGCAATTCCTGCTGCGCCAGGGCGTCGACCGGATCATCGGATCCGATCGGTTCGGCGACCGCTACCGAAAGGCCAACGAGTGGGGATTCGCCGACGGCGAGCTGTTCGACCGCGTGCTCGAAGATGCCGCCGGCACGTCACCCTCGGTGACGGTGATCCAGACCCTTACCCTGCACACGCCGTATACCTTCCCCGGGCAGGCCGGATATGCCGCCCGATTGGAGCGGCACCTGGATGCACTCGGGATCGCGGAGTCACGCCGAGCGGCCTACCGAGGGCAGCGCGCCATCTACGAATCGATTCTGTATGTCGACGATGCGTTGCGCCGCTATTTCGAGCGCATGCGGGAGCGGCCGGAATTCGCCAATACGGTGTTCGTGGTTACCGGCGACCATCGCCTGCCCGAGATCCCGATGCACACGCGAATCGAGCGCTACCACGTGCCATTGCTGGTGTATTCGCCGCGACTCAAGCAACCGCGGAGGATCCGTTCGGTGTCCTCGCAGTTCGACATCGCGCCGTCGCTGTTGGCATGGCTGGGCAGCCAGTACGGCATCCGCACGCCGGCGCGAGTGGCGTGGCTGGGCACCGGACTCGACGTCGAGCCGGAGTTCCGCAACGTCCATGCCTTCCCGTTGAAGCAGACCAAGGGCAACCTGGTGGACTTCATCTCGGGCACGTATTTCGTCAACCAGGGCACTCTGTATTCATTACGCGACGGCATGGAGATCGAGCCGCTGGACGATGCTGATGCCTTGAAGCGAATCAACGGCGAGTTCGACCGTTTCCGCGCGGCCAACGATCGGCTGGCGCGGAGCCAGGTGCTGGTGCCGCAGGATGCGCCCAAGACGCTGGTTGCATTCCGTGAGCAGGATCGCGTGCCGCACGCGCCATCGGTCCCGGCTGGCCTGGCGGTGCAGGGCGTGGTGGTGCCCCCGGCAGCCAACGGCCTTGCTCGGGAGGTCGAGGTGACGTTCGCCAACAACGCCGTCGCGCCATCGCCGCAGTTCGTGCCTCTGCTGGTGCTGGCCGATGCCAGTGGCCGGGAGGTCAGTGAAAGCTACGGCAGCCCGATGGTCCTGGCGGCCGGCGGACAGGCCAGGGTTCGTTTGCCGCTGCAGTCCCATCGCGTGGGTGCGGGCACGTATTCGCTGGCGGTCATTCCCTCGCATCCGGACACCGGCAAGCCGGTGGGCGCAGGCAAGTACCGAATCGCCGTTTCCCTTGAACAGTGAACGCGCCAACCGCAGCACCGCGCCCTCGGCGACGGGTGCCGCAGGGAACGCGCTGGAGTGCAATCCATGAAAACCGTCTGGCTCTGCGTCCTGTTGTGCGGCCTCGCCTGGCCCGCCGCACGAGCCCAGGGCGCGCCGCGTGCGGTGTGGACGTGGGAAAAACCCTCGTTCGCGATGCTGGAATCACGGCAGGTGGCCGACGAGGCACTGTCGTTCCTGAAGCGTAAACGGGTAACGACGGTGTATTTGTACGCCGATGCGTTTGAGGGGCGAAACCCGATCCTGGATCGCCCTGGGCTGTATCGCGACTTCATTCGCCGCGCCCACGAGAGCGGCATCCAGGTCTACGCATTGCTTGGCTCGTGGTACCTGCATACCGAGCGATATGTCTTGCCGCGACACCGCCGCGAGGCACGCGCGATGCTGCGCCGGGTGCTGGATTACAACGCCAGCGTCCCCGTCGCCGAGCGCTTCGATGGGGTCAACTACGACATTGAACCGCACCTGCTGGACGAGTGGAGCGACGCCTCGCGCCACCGCCTGCTGTTGGGCTTCCTGGACATGACCGCGGACCTGATGGCGGACAAGCGCAAGTCCGGCCAGTCGCTGTCCATCGGCCCGGCGATGCCGTTCTGGTGGGATGGCATCACGCTGGAGTGGAATGGGGCGCGCAAGACCGTGGCCGAGCACGTCATCGACGCCACCGATTACGTGGCGCTGATGGACTACCGCAACCGGGCCGAAGGTCGCGACTCGATCCTGTCGCATGCCCAGGACGAGATGGACTATGCCGAACGGGTGGGCAAGCGGGTGGTGATCGGGCTCGAGTTCAATCCCAGCGAGCCCGCGAAGCTCAGTTTCCACGGCATGGGCGAGGCTGCGTTCGAGCGCGAAGCAGCCAAGGTGGAGAACGCCTACCGCGGGCGTTCCGCGTTCGGAGGTTTCGTGTTCCATCACTATCTCGGTTACCGTCGCTTCGTCGACCAGTCCGCCCGGGACTGAGACTGCCTGCCGAAGGCTCGTTCAGCGATCGGACTGCCCCGTCGCGTAATAGTCCGCGCGCTCGAATAGCGCCGGCTGGATCAGTTCGGTGAATGCCCGCGCCTGCGGCGACAGGTACTTGCCCTTGCGCACCACCACGCCATAACTGCGCGACGGGAAATACCGCGCCAGCGAGCGCGCCGCCAGTCGCTCGCGGTCGGCCTCGGTGAGGCAGATCGCCGTGACAATGCTGATGCCCAGGCCCATCGCGACGTACTGCTTGATCACCTCCCAGCCGCCGACCTCCAGCGCCACCGTGTACGGCACCCGGTTCTGGTGGAAGACCAGGTCCACCAGCCGGTAGGTGGTCAGGCGCTGTGGCGGCAGGATCAACCCGTACGGCGACAGGTCCTGCAGGGTCAGGTTGTCCTGGTGTGCCAGCGGATGGTCGCGCGGGGTGATCAGCATCGGCTCGAAGCGGTACACGGGCGCATAGCTCAGGTCGCCGGGGACATCGATCATCGAGCCCACCGCCAGGTCCACCCCGTCGGAGCGCAGCAGGTCGAGCCCGCCCGCGCCGGTGACGTTATGCAGCGTCAGGCGCACGTCGGGATGGGCGGCGCGGAAGGCCTCCACGATCTTGGGCAGCAGGTAGAGGATGGTCGAAGTGCCGGCGGCCACATTGAGCTCGCCGGCATCCAGGCCGCGCACCCGCTCGCGGAACGCGGCGTCCAGCCCATCCATGCCCTCCACCAGCGGTCGCGCCAGTTCGTACAGCGCTTCACCCTCGGCCGTCAGCGCCAGCCGGCGCCCGGTCCGCTCCAGCAGCCGCGCACCCATTTCCCGCTCCAGTGCCTGCAGTTGCAACGTCACAGCGGGTTGGGTCAGGTACAGGGCATCGGCCGCGCGCGACACCGATCCCAGGCGCGCGGTCTGGCAGAACGCCCGCAACGGCTTGAGCCGGTCGCCCTTGTAGGCGAAGCGCGGAGCCTTGGGCGGGCGGTCGGTCATTAGTTTCAGCTATGTATTAGTTTCACTAATGATAAGCATTGAAAAAACTTGATTGTCAAATACAAGACGCCGGCGCATGTTGGTTTTGCAGCGCAACACGCACCACCACCGTGAGGAGAGATCCAGATGTCGGCAGTCTTGGCGGAACAACGTGGGCCCCGGAACGGGGCTGAGTCGATCACCGGAATCGAGGTGACGGCGACCCTTCCGGGGCAGGGCACGCTGCTGACGCCGGTAGCCCTCGACTTCCTGGCGGGCCTCCACCGCCGCTTCGAGGCCACCCGCCAGGCCCATCTGGCCGCTCGCCGCGAGCGCCAGGCCTTCTTCGACGCCGGTGGCCTGCCCGACTTCCGCGCCGACACTGCCGCCCTCCGCGCCAGCGACTGGCGCGTCGCCCCCATCCCGGCCGCCCTGCAGGACCGCCGCGTGGAGATCACCGGGCCGGTCGACCCGAAGATGGTGATCAACGCGCTCAACTCGGGTGCCAACTGCTACATGGCCGACTTCGAGGACAGCACCGCCCCGACCTGGGCCAACCTGGTCGCCGGCCAACAGGCCCTGCGCCAGGCCGTGGCGGGCACCCTCGAATACACCGCGGCGGAGACTGGCAAGCACTACGCGCTCAAGCCGTTCGAACAGCAGGCCGTGCTGCTCGTCCGCCCGCGCGGCTGGCATCTGGACGAAAAGCACGTGCGGATCGACGGCGCGCCTATGGCCGGCAGCCTGTTCGACCTCGGCCTGTTCGCCTTCCACAACGCGCGTGCGCTGGCGGCCAAGGACCGCGGCCCGTACTTCTACTTGCCCAAGCTGCAGTCGATGGAAGAGGCCGTGCTGTGGAACGACGTGCTCGACCACGTCGAGCGCGCCCTCGGCCTGCCCGCCGGCCAGCTCAAGGTCACCGTGCTGATTGAAACCCTGCCGGCGGTGTTCGAGATGGACGAGATCCTGCACGCGTTGCGCGGCCGCATCGTCGGCCTCAACTGCGGGCGCTGGGACTATGTGTTCTCGTACATCAAGACGTTCCGCCGCCACCGCGACAAGGTCCTGCCCGAGCGCGGCCAGGTGACGATGACGCAGCCGTTCCTGCGGGCCTACTCGGAGCTGTTGATCCAGACCTGCCACAAGCGCGGCGCGCACGCGATGGGCGGCATGGCAGCGCAGATCCCGATCAGCGGCGACGCCGGTGCCAACGAAGCCGCTCTCGCCAAGGTGCGCGCCGACAAGCTGCGCGAGGTCACCGCCGGCCACGATGGCACCTGGGTCGCGCACCCCGCGCTGATCCCGCTGGCGCGCGAAGTGTTCGACGAGCGCATGCCGACGCCGCACCAGCAACACGTCAAGCGCGAGGAGGTCATCGTCACCCGCGACGACCTGATCAAGCCCTCGCTGGGCACGATCACACGCAAGGGATTCGAGAACAACGTCGAGGTCTGCGTGCGCTACCTCGCGGCCTGGCTGGACGGCAACGGCTGCGTGCCGATCCACTGGCTGATGGAGGATGCGGCCACCGCCGAGATCGCCCGCGCCCAGTTGTGGCAATGGCTGCACAGCGACGGCCTGCATCTGGACGACGGCAATGAAGTGGACTTCGCCCTGCTCGAGCGTGCACTGATCAACTTGCCCGGCAAGCTGACCGACCGCCTGCAGATGCCCGGTGGCAGCCGCGTGGCCGAGGCCATCGGCCTGCTTGACCGGCTCACCCACGCCGACACCTTGGAGGACTTCCTGACCCTCCCGGCCTACAAGCGACTTACCTGACTCCACCCGGCGCGCGGCGACCGGCAGGTGCGGGCCTTGGCCCGCGCCAACGGCCCCGCCACGCCGGAATCCGGCCGACCCGCGGCCTGCCCCGCGAATTCCGCATCACCGATTCCGCTTCACCCACCCAGGAAGACGCCATGTCTTTCCCGCCACGACCCCAGCCAACACCCTGACTTGAGGAACACCGCCATGACCAGCCAGCTCCCCACCGCCGACCAACTGCGCCACGACTGGGCCACCAACCCGCGTTGGGCCGGGATCAACCGCCCGTACTCGGCCGAGGACGTGGTGCGCCTTCGCGGCACCGTGCCCGTGGAGCACTCCATCGCCAAGCTGGGCGCGGAGAAGCTGTGGAAGTCGCTGCAGACCGAGGACTTCATCAACGCCCTCGGCGCGCTGACCGGCAACCAGGCCATGCAGCAGGTCAAGGCCGGCCTCAAGGCCATCTACCTCTCCGGTTGGCAGGTCGCGGCCGACGCCAACATCGCCGGCGAGATGTACCCGGACCAGTCGCTGTACCCGGCCAACTCGGTGCCGCAGGTCGTGCGCCGCATCAACAACACCCTGCTGCGCGCCGACCAGATCCAGTGCGCCGAGGGCAGCGGCGACATCGACTTCCTGCAGCCGATCGTGGCCGACGCCGAGGCCGGCTTCGGCGGCGTGCTCAACGCCTTCGAACTGATGAAGGGCATGATCGAGGCCGGCGCGTCGGGCGTGCATTTCGAAGACCAGCTCGCCTCGGTGAAGAAGTGCGGCCACATGGGTGGCAAGGTGCTGGTGCCTACCCGCGAGGCCGTCGAGAAGCTGGTCGCCGCGCGCCTGGCCGCCGACGTGATGGGCGTGCCGACGCTGATCGTCGCGCGTACCGACGCCGAGGCCGCCGACCTGCTGACCAGCGACGTCGACGACAACGACCGCCCGTTCACCACCGGCGAGCGCACCGTCGAGGGCTTCTACAAGACCAACAACGGCCTCGACCAGGCCATCAGCCGCGGCCTGGCCTACGCGCCGTACGCCGACCTGGTGTGGTGCGAGACCGGCAAGCCGGACCTGGAGTTCGCACGCAAGTTCGCCGAGGCCATCCACGCCAAGTACCCCGGCAAGCTGCTGGCCTACAACTGCTCGCCGTCGTTCAACTGGAAGAAGAACCTCGACGACGCGACCATCGCCAAGTTCCAGAAGGAAATCGCCACCTACGGCTACAAGTTCCAGTTCATCACCCTGGCCGGTTTCCACAGCCTGAACTACGGCATGTTCAACCTCGCCCATGGCTATGCCCGCCGGCAGATGAGCGCCTTCGTCGAGTTGCAGGAAGCCGAGTTTGCCGCCGCCGAGAAGGGCTTCACCGCGGTCAAGCACCAGCGCGAAGTCGGCACCGGCTACTTCGACGCGGTGACCCAGACCATCCAGGGCGGCAAGTCGTCCACCGTGGCGCTGAAGGGTTCGACCGAGGAAGAGCAGTTCCACGAGGCGCGCGCCGCAGCGTGAGGAGGTCGTTCGGATCCGGCCCCTGCAGCAGGTTG
>CBFGOS010000105.1:0-7228 GCA_965650425.1 uncultured Lysobacter sp.
GCGGGCATGGCCCGCGACTTGGCGGGCTGGACCTTGGCCACGGGCGCGGTTGCCGAAACAACCCGCGCCCGCTGACCGCGAGGCACTGCCTGATTCTTGCGACCGACGGCGGCGGCGTTACGCCGCCGCATCCGGCTCCCGTCGGTCGCAGGAATCAGGCAGTGCCTCGCGGTCAGCGGGCGCGGGTTGTTTCGGCAGCCGCGCCCGTGGCCAAGGTCCAGCCCGCCAGGTCGCGGGCCATGCCCGCCAGGGCGGTCTCGAAGGCGTCCACCACCGCGGGCACGGCTACATCCCGTGCGGGGACCGTCTGCAGGAATGTGCGGGAGGCCACGACATCCGGTGCCGTGCCCCGAAGCAGTTTGGCCCGGACTTCGATGGTCGCGGCCGGCTGGCCGCTGGCGTAGTCGGACTCGAACCGTCGCACGTCCAGGACCAGGCGATAGTCGGTCGCGATGCCCGTCCCCTGGCGGCTGACCACGCCGATGCGGTCCGAATCCTCCAGCGTGCGCAGCACCGCGTCTTCCAGCATTTCGCTCGGGCGCTTGGCCCATTGCGCGCCCTTGTAGACCTGGAGCTCCTGGGGCGTTGGCCGCACGGCGATGCGTGCACCATCGATGGCGCGCGCCGCAGTGGGCTGCGCCACCGTGAGCGACCAACGCACGCTGGGCCATCCCGCCTCGGGCTGCACCCGTGGATCCGGTGCATATTGCGTCGCGCCCTCGCCCTTGCCCGCGGAGAGCAGGGCGCAACCGGACAAGGACAGCAGCAACAGCGATGCCCCCGCCCAGCGGAGGATGGTGCGAGCGGGCACGCGTGGCATGCCGCTCCCCGGGCGTCGCGCGGCAGACGAGGCTGAAGCGATCGTCAGGTCGAGGTTCATTTCGGCTCAAACTCCTTGGGCGCATCGCGTCCGAGCAGGTAATCGGCGGCGCCGCTGTCCATGCGGTCGCTGATGCGCCGCAGGTCGCGGACCAGCGCACGCAACTCGGTCAGCGTGGGGGCAATCTGGCCCAGACCGTCGCTGGTGAAGTTGCGGATCGCGCCGCGGTTCTCGTTGATCATCGCGTCCGCGCCGCCGACGGCGCCGTCGAGCTTGGTCAGCGTGTTGTCCAGCTTGGCGATCAATGCCGGCAGCTTGGCGACCAGTTCGCGATCCAGGTCCTCCACTGCGCCCTGGGTGGTGGCCAGGGTCGAGGTCAATTGTTCGCTGGCCTTGCGACCGTTGATGATCAGTTCGCGCAGGTCCTCGCGCTGGTCGGCCACCGAGCCGGTCATCGCCTCGATGTGTTCCAGCGTGTTGGCGATCCGCTTGACGTTTTCCTCGCTCAAGACTTGGTCGAGGCGCGCCACGAGGCGGTTGGCGGTGTCGGCGATGTTCTGCAGCGCGGAGGCTTCGGTCTGGATTATCGGCACCTCGCGACGGTCGGTGTCCGTGAGCGACGGGCTGTTCGGGCTGCCGCCGGTGAGCTGGATGAAGGGCGTGCCGGTGATGCCGGTGATCGAAAGCTTGGCGCGCGTATCGGACTTGACCGGGGTGTCGGCCTGGACGCGCAGGTTGGCGATCACCCGGCGCGGATCATCCGGGGCAAGCCGAAGCGTCTTCACCGTGCCCACGGAAATGCCGTTGTACTGCACCGAGCTGCCTTCGCTGAGGCCCGTGACCGGCTCGTTGAAGATCACGATGTAATCCTGCCAGCCGCGCTCGGACGAATACTTGGCCGCCCACAGTGCGAACAGCAGGATGAAAAGCGTCACCACGATGGAGAACGCACCGATGAGGACGTAATTGGCCTTGGTTTCCATGGATCAAGGGTCCCGGTTGGCGGCGTGGGCGTCGCGCGCGGCGCGTCCGCGTGGGCCGTGGAAATACGATTGCACCCACGGGTGGTCCAGCTTCTCCACCTCGGCGAGGGGCGCACACGCGATGATCCGTCGGTCGGCGATCACCGCGATGCGATCGCAGATGGTGTAGAGGGTATCCAGATCGTGGGTGATCAAGAACACGGTTAGCCCCAGTGCGCGTTGCAGCGTGAGGATCAACTGGTCGAACGCCGCCGCGCCGATGGGGTCGAGGCCAGCGGTGGGTTCGTCGAGGAACAGCAGGGGCGGATCCAGTGCCAGCGCGCGTGCCAGACCTGCACGCTTGCGCATGCCGCCCGACAGTTGTGATGGCAACTTGTCCAGGGCGTCGGCGGGCAGCCCGGCGAGCTTGACCTTGAGCAGCGCCAGCTCGTAGCGCAGCGAGTCCGGCAGGTCGCGGTGGTACTCCTTGAGCGGTACCTGCACGTTCTCGCCCACGGTCAGCGAGGAGAACAATGCGCCATCCTGGAACAGGACGCCGGTGTTGCGCTCAATCTCGCGCCGGCTGTGCACATCGCCACCGCGCGCATCGAAACCGAACACTTCGATCTCCCCGGCGACAGGTTCCTGCAGGCCCAGGATCGTGCGCATCAGCACCGACTTACCACTGCCTGACCCGCCGACCACGCCCAGGATCTCGCCCGGGCGCACGTCGAGGTCGAGGTCCTCGTGCACGACCTGTTCGCCGAAGCGGTTGGTCACGCCGCGCACGCGGATCGCGAGCGTGGCATCGGGGGCAAGGACGGCGCTCAGAAGTTCATCTCCATGAACCAGATGGCGGCCAGTGCGTCGAGCACGATCACCATCGAAATGGCCTGCACCACGCTTGAAGTGGTGCGCTCGCCGACGGATTGCGCGGTGCCCTGCACCTGCAGGCCCTCGAGGCAGCCGATCAAGGCGATGACCACGGCAAAGATGGGGGCCTTCACCAGGCCCACGATGAAGTGCCGGACCTCCATCGTGTCCTGCATGCGCGACAGGTACTGCGGCGGCGGGATGTCGAGGCCATAGGCGCCCACCGTCAGGCCGCCGAGCAGGCCGAAGACCATGGCGACGAATGTCAGCAGGGGCAGCATCACCACCAGGGCCAGCAGGCGCGGGATTACGAGGAGGTCGACCGGGTCCAGGCCCAGCGTGCGGATGGCATCGACTTCCTCGCGGCTTTTCATCGCACCGATCTGCGCGGTGAACGCGCTGGCCGTGCGGCCGGCGAGGATGATGGCGGTGAGCAGGACGGCAAACTCGCGCAGGAACGAGATGTTGACCAGCTCCACCACGTAGATGACCGCGCCGAAATCCCGCAGCACGTTGGCACCGAGGAAGGCGACCACTGCGCCGACCATGTAGCACAGGAGCGCCACGAGCGGCACCGCATCCAGGCCCACCTGCTCCATGTGGTGCACGGTGGCCGTGGGGCGGAAGCGGGTGGGCTCGCGCACCATGCGCCACAGCTTCGCCAGCACTTCGCCAAGAAACGCCAGCAGTGCGGTGGACTCCTTGAGGTTGTCCACTACCGAATGCCCCATGCGCTCCAGCGCGGCGTTGACGCCGTACTCGCGCTTGCGCTTGGGACGGTCGTCGGCCACGTCCTCGATCGCCGCGACGAGCGCGCGGTGGTGTTCGTGGAAAGCAAAGGTGCTGAAATCGAGGTCGCGGCGCCGTGCGAATCGCATCAACTGCAGTACGCCCAGCGAATCCAGCCGGTCGACGCCCGTGACGTCCACCGACGTGGCGTCCGGCGGAACGTCGGACAGCCGTTGGCGGATCGCATCGGCGTGGTCCAGCGTCCACGCACCCGCCAGGCGGATCTGCGAAGGCTGTTGCGGGTTGGTGTTGAGCTCGGGCTGTCGCACGGAGTGGGGGCGGGCGGCGGGATCGGGCACTGGGACGAGCATACAGGCTCGGTGCCACGCCGTGTCCGGACCGTGATGAAAGCGCTCATCGGGCGCTATCGATGTATTCGCTTGCATGCCATGCTTGCGCCCATGTCGACCCACGCGCCGCCCAGTGCCGCCAGCTACGCGGACCGCATCAACTTCCTCATCGAACTGGCCGAGCGGCTGCACCTGTACGGCACCACCGCGCAGCGCCTGGAGGGCGCGGTCACGGCCACCGCGCAACGCCTCGGCGTGGAGTGCGAGCCGTGGTCCAACCCCACCGGCATGATCCTCACCTTTAGTGACCCGACACGACCGCCCGGTGAGCGCGACACCACGCGCGTGCTGCGGTTGCCGTTGGGGCAGAACGACCTGTACCGACTGGCCGAGACCGACCGGATTGCCGAAGAGGTGATCGCTGGCCGCATGGGACTGGTCGAAGCGCATGCCGCAATGAATGCGCTGGACCGGCCGCCGGGGCGCCGTGCGCGGCTGATGGAGGTGCTGGCCTTCGGATTGGCGGCCGCTGGCGTGGGCGGACTGTTTCGATTGCCCTGGCTGGACATCGGCGTGGCCGGCGCGAACGGGCTGCTGATCGGTTGGCTGGCACAGTATTCCGCATCGCGGCCGCAGTTGCGGGAAGCCCTGGATGCGATGGCGGCGGTAATGGCTGCCACGACGGCCATCCTTGTCGCCAGTCTGGTCGCGCCGCTCAACCAGAACACGGTGATCATCGCGTCGCTGGTCGTGTTGCTGCCGGGCCTGGCGTTGACGAATGCCGTCAACGAGCTCAGTAGCCAGCACCTGATGTCCGGCACGGGGCGCTTCGCGGGCGCCGTTACCACGGTGATGCAGCTGGCCGTGGGCGTGATCATCGCGCTGTACGTGGCCGACCTGCTGGGCTTGAACCCGCAGGTGCGCGCCTTGCGTCCGCAGAGCGATTGGGTGGAATGGGCCGCGCTGGTGGTGGCCGCCTTCGCATTTGCCGTGCTGTTCAAGGCGCATCGGCGCGACTACCCGCGGGTCATGCTGGCGGCTGCGTCGGGATACCTCATTTCGCGCTACGCGGGGCAGGCGTTCGGCACGCCTGCCGGCGTGTTCCTGGCGGCGCTGGCCATGACCGCGGCAGGAAATGCCTATGCCCGCTGGTGGCACCGACCCGGTGCGATCATCCGCGTGCCCGGCATCATCATGCTGGTGCCCGGCAGCATCAGCCTGCGTGGCCTGTTGAGCCTGCTGCAGACCCAGGACGTGAATGCGGGGCAGCAGGCAGTGCTGGCGGTGATCAATATCCTGCTGGCGCTGATTGCCGGCCTGCTGTTCGGCAACCTGTTGCTGTCCGCGCGACGGAACCTGTAACCGCCTTGGCGGCGTGCACCTGCGGTGCATGCCGCACGCGGCTGAAAGTCGAATACAAGGACGCCGGCACGGGGCCGACGTCGGTGTCTTTCATGGACGCAGGCCACGGCTGACGCCCGGCCTGCCGTGCGTCACTTGATCAGGAACTCGGTCAGGTTGCGGCCCGATGCGGTCAGGGTGGCCAGCCAGCGCGGCTGCTTGCCGCGGCCGGTCCACGTCTCACTGGAGTTGGCGGGATTGCGGTACTTCGGCGCCACCTTGCTACCGGCCGTCGACTTGCGGACGGCGGCCTTCTTCGGCGCGGCAGAGCGGGGCGCGCTGCTACCGGTGCCGAACAACTCGGCCACGGTGTAGCCCTCGGCCTTGATCAGCGCCATTACCTTCTTGCGCACTGCGGCGATCGGCTTGCGCTTGGCCAGCGTGGTCTTGCGCTTCTTGGCCTGGGTGATCAGCGCCTGCAGTTCCTTGGCGGACAGGGTGTCGAGATTGATCGACATGAAACCTCCGGTAATGGTCTGGAATATCCCGGATATTGGGGCGGGATATTCTGGCCGCGGAATGCGGCGCACCAGCGGATAGTAATGCGGCAATCCCGGTCGGTAAATGCAGCGGGAAAACGGCGCGGTATTGCCAATTGACGCGGAAGCGGTGGCGGATGCCCGCGTCGTGACTGCGATGGTTGTCGCCTGAAGGTCGTGACTTTTGCAGTTGCGGCGCAGTCTGGTAATACGTGCGCAATTCGCGCACAAAGAAAAACCCGGCCTTTAGACCGGGTTTTCACGGTGGGCGTTGGATCGCCGATAGCCAGGCGGCTGCAATCAGCCAGCCAGCCCCAGCTTGGCGCGCAGACCGGCGTGGTCGAGATTCTCGGCTTCGCTGGCGCGACGATGGCGATATTCAAACGTTCCCGCGGCAACGCCACGCTCCGACACCACGACGCGGTGCGGAACACCGATCAGCTCCATGTCGGCGAACATCGCCCCCGGGCGCAGGCCGCGATCATCGAGCACCGTCTCGATGCCGGCCGCATTGAGCTCGCGGTACAGCGCCTCCGCGGCCTCGGCCACGGCCGGGTCCTTCTTCGGGTTGATCACGCACACGGCAGCCTGCCACGGCGCCATCGCCTCGGGCCAGCAGATGCCGTTGTCGTCGTGGTTCTGCTCGATGGCGGCGGCGACGATGCGCGACACGCCGATGCCGTAGCAGCCCATCAGCGGCACGGCAGCCTTGCCAGTCTCGTCGAGCACGGTGCACTTCATTGCCTCGGCGTATTTACGGCCCAGCTGGAACACGTGACCCACCTCGATGCCGCGGGCAATGTCCAGCGTGCCGTGGCCGTCGGGCGAGGGATCGCCTTCGACGACGTTGCGGATGTCGGCGACCTCCGGCTCGGGCAGGTCGCGGCCCCAGTTGACGCCGGCCAGGTGGAAGCCGTTTTCGTTGGCGCCGACCACGAAGTCGGCCATCGCAGCCACGCTGCGGTCGGCGACCACGCGGATCGGGCGCGCCGAGTTGAGCGGGCCGAGGAAGCCCGGCTGCGCGCCAAGGTGCTCCACGATTTCGGCCTCGGTGGCCAGGCGGTAGTCGCCCAGGCCGGCGAGCTTGGCCAGCTTGATCTCGTTGACGACGTGGTCGCCGCGCACCAGCGCCAGCACGAACTGCGGGGCACCTTCCGCATCCACGCCCATGATCGCCACCGACTTGGCGGTGCGTTCCAGGCCGATGCCCAGCAGCGCGGCGACGTCCTCGCAGGTCTTCTGCGTGGGCGTGTCGACCTTGCGCATGGCTTCGCTGGCGGCCGGTCGCGGGCCGGGGGCCACGGCTTCGGCCAGTTCCACGTTGGCGGCGTAGTCCGAGCCGGTGGAGAAGGCGATCGCGTCCTCACCGGAGTCCGCCAGCACGTGGAACTCGTGCGAGGCGTTGCCGCCGATCGCGCCGGTGTCGGCGAACACGGCACGGAACTTCAGCCCCAGTCGGGTGAAGACCCGGCTGTAGGTGTCGTACATGTTCTGGTACTCGCGGCCCAGGCACTCCTCGCTGACGTGGAACGAGTAGGCGTCCTTCATCAGGAACTCGCGCGCGCGCATCACGCCGAAACGCGGGCGGATCTCGTCGCGGAACTTGGTCTGGAT
>CBFGOS010000106.1:0-7216 GCA_965650425.1 uncultured Lysobacter sp.
CCGATGCGAAGCCGCGCCCCCGCGTCCACCCAACGGGTCAGTGCGGCGGCGTCGGGCGGATAGACGATCAGGCGGGCCGGCATGGCCCCATCTTATATCTGGGATGGGGCGGCCGATGCAGCAGGCGGCTTACTGTCCGTAATCGCGCAGGTAGGCCACGCTGAAACGCAGGGTGGCCACGCCCGCCACCAACTCGCCCGCGTGGTTGGTCACGTCACGGGTCGCCCGCCATTCGTTGGCCAGGAAGCTGCCTGCCCGCGCTTGGGCGCGCGAGCGGATGTCGTCGATCGCGGCGAGCGCGGTCGCGTAGTCCCCAGCGGCGATCGCGGACTGGGCAATGTCCAGCTTGGTCGTGAACGGCTGCCGCTCGCTCAGCGGCAGAGCGCCGATGCGATCACGAAGGTAGGCGATTTTCTCGTTGATGACCACGCCGGTGGGACGCAGGTCGGTCACGATCAGGAACTGGGAGAAGCCGCCGTAGGTGGTGCGGGCACGGACGCTGCCCTGGGCGATCTCATCGCTCACATCGCGGAAGTTGCCGCCCAAAGGTGCCTTGAGCACACGGAACGCACTGCCGGGCGCGTAGGCCAGGGCATGCGTGTGGATTTCCAGCCGGCCCGTGTTCCGGAACGCCAGGCCGCCGTTGGCAGGCGGCTCGATCGTGATGAGCAGCGGCAGCGCGGCCGGCAGGGCAGTCAGGCTGGCATCGGGGAGTCGCGCGAGCAACGCCGGGTCCGTCAGGCTGACCTGCTGGACCGAGACCCCCAGGCTGGCCGGACTCAGGCCGCTGGCATCCTGGAATACCAAGGTGACGTCGGCAAGCGGATTTACCGGGTCGCCGATGACGATGCTGGCGTCGTTGCCGGAGGCATCCACCAGGACGGGGAGGGCGGATTGTGCATTGGCCCAACCACCCGCGGCGCACAGGGCGCCCGCCACCAACAGCCTTGAGGCCCAACTCAGGATTGCCATGCCACAACTCCCGATCGATCGCCCCCGGTGCTTGGGGATATCCGTTCCGGCGCGTCCGGGGGCTGGCGGGCGGGCCACGCCTGTCCTAGAGGCGCGGCTTAAGCCTAACCAAACCGTGTGAAGGCCGTCTGTAGGGAATTTCACTCATGGCCCCACGTCGTTCAGGGACGGGAAGGGCACTGAGGGATTTCCCCTGGGCGCCGTAGGGGGCAATCCGGATGGGAGCGGGGCCGCCCGCTTCGCATGCTGGCTCCGTGCCCAGTTCCGGGCGTCGCCCACCGGAGTGCCCCGACATGTCGTACCACCGTCCTTCTCGCACTGCTTTCCGCTTGTCCGCGATTGCCGTTGGCCTGCTCGCCAGCGGCGTCGCCCTTGCCGATGCCCACCTCGACCCCCAGCTGGTCGCCCTCATGCAGAAGGCCGGCGCGGCCGAAGAACTGCAGATCGTGGTCAGCTACGAGCAGTCCGGCCCGGTGACCGCGGCCCAGACCGCCGCGCTTCAGCAGCTGGGCATCACCAAGGGCATCACCATGCGCACGTTGCCGATCGCTGGTGCGCTTGCCACCCCGGCCGAGATCCGCGCCCTGGCCCAGCGCGATGACGTCGCATCCATCTACTTCAACGCGCCGCTGCGCTATTTCAACAAGGAAGCGCGCGAGATGTCCGGTGCCGCCCGCACCGTGCAAAACCCCGGTGACTTCGGCCGCCCAGTGCCCTACAGCGGCAAGGGGATCTCGGTGCTGGTCAACGACTCGGGCGTCGACGGCACCCACGATGACATCAAGTTTGGCGACCACCTGGTGCAGAACACTCAGGGTGTGACCAACCTTGCTTCGGTGGACAGCATGCTGCCCATCACCTACCTCGAGGGCATCCCCAACACGGACTGGGGTTCGGGCCACGGCACGCACTGCGCCGGCACCATCGGCGGCACCGGCGCCAAGTCCAACGGTCAATATCGCGGCGTGGCGCCGGGCGCTGACCTCGTCGGATACGGTTCGGGCGCGGTGCTGTTCATCCTCGATGCGGTTGGTGGCCTGGACTACGCCGCCACCAACCAGTTCACCTATGCCAACACCATCCGCGTGACCAGCAACTCGTGGGGCTCGTCGGGCAAGTTTGAGCCGATGAATCCGGTCAACATTGCCACCTACGAGTTGTACAAGCGCGGCATTGTCAGCGTGTTCGCTGCTGGCAATGACGGTCCGGGCGAAGACACCCATAACCCCTACGCGCAGGCCCCGTGGGTCATCTCGGTGGGGGCCGGTGAAAAGGATGGCGTGCTGACGTCGTTCTCCTCGCGGGGCAAGCGCGGCGAAACGGCAGCCTTCACCATGCCGGACGGCCGCAACTGGACGTACAGCAACGAACCCACCATCGTCGCCACTGGTGTGGACATCGTCTCCACGCGCGCCACGACGGGCGGGTTGCATCTGCTGGCCGACGACAGCTCCCTGGACCCGGCGCACCAACCTTTCTACAGCCACATGAGCGGCACTTCGATGGCCACCCCGCACGTGGCAGGCATCGTGGCGCTGATGCTGGAAGCCAACCCCTATCTGACGCCGGCGCAGGTCAAGGACATCATCGAGCGCACCGCCACCAACATGACCGGCCGCGTGTACTGGGAAGCCGGCACGGGCCACATCAATGCCTACGAGGCCGTAGCCGCTGCCGCCGGGCTGCGCACCGACCACGGCGCCACGGTCAACGCCCTGCGCGAGTTCAATGCCAACGCCGTGTTGGCCGGTGGCGTGCCGAACCAGCCGTTCTCCGTGTTCTTCTCGCCCGTGGGGCAGGTGGAGGAGCACTCCTTCACCGTGGGAAGCGACATCGCGTGGGTCTCGGCACGCGCCACCATCGGCGAGAACACGCTGGCCCTGGTGCTGACCGACCCCGATGGCGTGAAGTACGGCTCGTCGATCTCGCTTCCGGTGCTGGGCGACACCGTCACCACCGGCGCGCCGGGCAAGCCGGGCACATGGAAGGTGAGCGTGCGCGGTATCGGTTCCGTGTCCGGGACGGATGTCGATCCGCTCAACGCGACCAACGGCTACGCTGCGCCGGGCACCGTGAGTGGCGAACTCAGCTTCCTCAAGAGCGGCGGCTACACCGGCATGGACGACGTGGCCAACCATGCCGCGCGCCAGGCGATTGAATACGCCGTGGCCAACCGCCTGGTAGATGGTTACTCGGACAAGAAGTTCCGCCCTGACCAGACCCTCAAGCGCAGCGAACTGGCCCAGTATCTGGTGATGGGGGCGAGCGTGCGCCAGCACCTGCCGTTCGACGGCAAGCGCACCGTCAGCGACGTCGATACCTCCAACCCGGCGTATGCTTTCATCGAGGCGGTAGTGGCGCGTGGTGGCGCACTGCGTGATCTCAGCCAGTCGCAGGATGCGGTGATGGGCACGGTGAATGGTGCCTTCCGTCCCGCTGACAGCGTCACCCGCGTCAGTCTGGCCTATTCGCTGGTGCAGTCACTGGCATTGCAGTCACAGGCCCAGGCATTCAATGGTGATCTCACGGTGTTCCATGACGGCCGTCGCATCCCCATCGAGGACGCGGCCAGCATCCCGACTAGCCTGCGCGGCTACGTGCAACTGGCGCTTGACCACGGCTTGATCAATGCGCGCTTTGCCCTTACTCAGGGGCCGTTCGACCTGCAGCCGACGCTGCACGCGTACTTCGACCCGGGCAAGACCGTCACCCGGGCGGCGTATGCGGTTGCCGCCGGCCGCTACATGGCCCACTACCAGAGTGCCGAAGACTAACCGTCCCCTTGAGCTCCAATCCTTGGGCCCGGCATCGCCGGGCCCTTTTCTTTCTGCGCGTGACGGGCAAGGCGCGCCTCCGTCGCTCCCATTAACATGGGTCGTCAATAGACCTGGACGAAAGAGTGATGCGGATTCTCGTAGTGGGCGCGGGCGGCGTGGGGGGCTATTTCGGTGGGCGGCTGGCCGCCGCGGGTCGTGACGTCACGTTCCTCGTGCGTGAAGCGCGTGCCGCCCGACTTGCACGCGATGGGCTGCGCGTGCGTAGCCCGTTTGGCGACATCGACCTGCCCGCGCCGCAGACCACTACCCGGGATTTGCACGCCGGTCCGTTCGACCTGGTGATCATGGGGTGCAAGGCGTATGACCTCGCCAATGTCATCGACGACATCGCGGCTGCGGTGGGGGCGGACACGGCCATCCTGCCGTTGCTCAATGGTCTCGGCCATCTGGATGCGCTGGACGCACACTTCGGCGCCGAAAGGGTATTGGGTGGCCAGTGCCACATCGCCGCCACGCTGGACGACGAGGGCGTTATCCGCCACCTCAATCGTACGCACAGCCTGACCTTTGGCGAGCGCGACGGCAGCGCATCGCCGCGCATGCAAAGAATCACGGCCGCACTTTCCGATGCAGGTTTCGACGCGCGTCCGAGCCTGCACATCGTCCAGAACATGTGGGACAAGTGGGTTTTCCTCGCCACCTTGGCGGGAATCACGTGTCTCATGCGCGCGCCCGTCGGATCCATCATGGAAGCCCCGGGCGGGCGCGAGATCACGTTGGAGTTGCTTGGCAATTGCCTGGCCGTGGCGGCGGAGGCCGGCCATGCCCCCGACGACGGCGTGGTGGAGCGTACGCGGCAATCGCTGACTGAAAGCGGCTCGACGTTGACCGCCTCGATGCTGCGTGACATCCAGCGTGGCGGGCCTATCGAGGCCGACCATATCGTTGGCGACATGATCGAGCGTGCAGGCGGTCAGCGTGGAAGTATCCCGCTGTTGCACATCGCCTACGCGCACCTGAAGGCATACGAGGCCAACCGGGAACGCACACGCTGATCGGCGGCTGACGGCGTATGCTCCGCCCATGTGCTACTCCGCCCTGGTCGAAGCCGCCTACGAAAAGTATGTCCGCATGTTCGGTGCGGACATCTCGCTCAAGGAGTTCGTGAAACGCTACGCGGGCCGCCATGGCGGTGCCCCGATCCGGTTCCCGAAGGCCTTGGACGCCGCCTTCGCGCACCCCAAGGGCCCGGAAGAGCGGGAGATCCACGACCTGATCAAGGCCTACGATGCCGCCCAGCTGAGCAAGCTGGAGCAGGAGCTGTTCAAGCAGAAGAAGCGACTCGCCGATGCCGAGCGCACGCTGCGGGCCAAGACCACCAAGAGCGCACTGGAGAACCAGCGCATTGCATCGGCCAAGATCGAGTGGGCCAAGGGCAAGATCGCGGACATCAAACGCGCCGAGCCGAGGGAGAAAGACGGCCGTATCTTCCCGGGCTGGTATGCTCCCGTGATGATCTCGGAGGGCGGGCGCAGGGTGGTCAAGCCCATGCGCTACCAGTGTCGGCCCGCAGGCAAGCCGGCCTTCTACGACAGCAAGTACCCGGGCACCTACAACGCCCGCAGGAACAACCTCGAGGGTTTCTGGAAGGGGCAGTTCGGCCACACCCACGGGATCATGGTGGTCAGTGCCTTTTATGAGAACGTTGCGCGTCACACGGCGGAAGGGCGTGAATTGGCCCCCGGCGAGACAGAAGAGAACGTGGTGTTGGAATTCCGTCCCCGGCCGGCCCACGACATGCTCGTCGCCTGCCTGTGGTCGCACTGGGTGGGGAAGGATGGGGATGATCTGTGGTCATTCGCGGCGATCACTGACGAGCCGCCACCGGAAGTCGCCGCGGCGGGGCACGATCGCTGCATCATCCCGATCAAGCCCGAGAATATCGATGCGTGGCTCAATCCGGACCCGAACAACCTGGGCGCTCTGTACGCGATCCTCGACGACCGCGACAGGCCGTACTACGAACATCGCATGGCGGCTTGATCAGCCAGAAGGGGCACGGCTGAAGCCCGCTCTTGGTCAAACTGGGGGGCACGCCGCAGCGGGCGCGGCATCGACGCAATGGGATGAAAACGCAGGACCAAGAAACGAAAAACCCCGCAGGGCTCCAGGCCTTGCAGGGCTTACGTTTCAGCGTCACCTGAGAAATGGTGGCCGGGGAGGGAATCGAACCCCCGACACGGGGATTTTCAATCCCCTGCTCTACCAACTGAGCTACCCGGCCAACAACTCGCCGGTAACGCGAGAGGCGGCATCATAAGGGTACGCGCGCCGGCTGGCAAGCATCACCGCAGCTGAACGTTGAAACGCGCCATGCGTAACGCCGCCCCGGACGGCGCATCATGGACTTAGGTCCCGAATGCCGTTGCCCGCGGCGAGGAGGCAGTCATGAGACGAATGCTGTTGGTCACCATCGCCACCGTGCTGGCGCTAGGGGGGTGCGCCAGCAACCGGTTGAGCGATGTCGAGCGGTTGGACATCTACCGGGCGCATGCCGGGGCCCCGGTGCCCAGCTTCCGCTACTTCACGGCGCTGGATGGCTGGACGCCGCTGGGCGACACTGCCCTGGCCGTGTGGGCCCGTCCCAATGATGTTTACCTGCTGGAGCTCCACGGCAGCTGCCCCGGGCTCGATTTCGCGCACGCGATCAACGTGACCAGCCAGATGGGGACGGTCTACGCCCGGTTCGACAAGGTCGAAGTGCTGGACCGCAATGCGCCGACGATCCCGTGCCAGATCCGCGAGATCCGTCCGGTGGACATCAAGGCAATCCGCCACGCCGAGCAGGATCGGCGCGCGCTGGCTCAGCCTTCCGGCGGCACGTAACCGGCCGGCTTCTCGGCGCCCCCGCCGAACAGGAACTTCAGCATCTCGGCTTCGAGGAAGGCGCGGTGCTTCGGGTCCATGGGCGAGAGGCGGTTCTCGTTGATCAGCATGGTCTGGTGCGCCAGCCACTTGCCCCAGGCCGCCTTGCCGACACCGGCGAACACGCGCTTGCCCACCTCACCGGGCCACGGGATGAAATCCAGGCCTTCGGTGTCGCGCTGTTCGTACTGGCAGAAGACGGTGCGGGGCATGGCAGTTCCAGGGAGGGCGGCGGGGCGAAGGATGCGGCCTGTCGGGTCTCGCATCCTTGATGGGGGTCAGGCGCTGGCTAGCAACCGTCGGATCGGCGCCGGGATGCCCAGAGACTCCAGCTCACCCCGTTTTACCCAGCGCAGGTCGTCATTGTCGCCCACGCGCGTGTGCAGGGCGACCGGGCGCACGCGCACGGGCTGCAGTTCCAGCTTGTAATGGCTGAAAGCATGGGCAATAGGAGCAAGCGTGTCGCCGCTCGAAAGCTCACCCTCCACATGGCCGTCGAACCACGCCTGCTTCGGCGGTGGACCGATGTGATCGGCCCAGCA
>CBFGOS010000107.1:0-7176 GCA_965650425.1 uncultured Lysobacter sp.
CAAGCGCCCCTTTTCACTTCTTGAGGTTCCGGACACGCAGTGCCCGGCACGCTCGAGGCGCCTCAGCCGCCAGTGGGCGGCGTCGCCGGCACCTTCAGCTCGCGGTAGCGCTTGAGCGCCCCGGCCATTTCCGCATCGATCGCCGCGCGATCCGCGCGCTGACGCACCAGCAGGGCCTGCTGGCGGACCAGTTGCTGGTGTTGGGTCTGGATCGAGGTTGCCAGGGGCGCCGGCACCGGCTTGCCGGCCAGTTCGGCCTCGCCCGCGCGCTGGAGCAAGCTGACCAGGCTCTGGCGCAGGCCGGCGACGCCGAGGGACGAGGCTTTCACCGTTTCGTCCAGCAGGGTGATGCGGTGCTCGAACGCGCGCAGCAGCTCCTCCTCGGTGGTATAGGACTCCACCATGGCGCGCTCGCGGCGCTCGCGCTCCTCCGCCTCCATGGCAGCAGTGCGTGCCGCTTCCGCTTCCTGCGCCGCCGTGGCCCGCTCGGCCTCCGTAAGCGCCCGCGCCACCTGGCCGGTCGCCAGCCCGCTCCTGGCGCTGATCTCGGTGCGTGCCGCATTGGCCGCACTGGCGGGCAGTGCGTCGCCGCACACCTTGCGCCCGTTCTCGGTCCAGCAATAGAGCTTCTTGCCGCCCTTTTGCTGGGCCGCAACGGGCGCGCTGGCCAGCACCGCCAGCAGTGCCGCGGCTAGCGCGGTGTTCATCGTGTTCATTCGGGCCCCCCTGCCGTTTTGCCACCATCCAAGGTGGCGGCCTTGATCATGCCATCTTGCCAGCAAGAATCGCGCCATGCAGGCGCCCGTCCGCAGGGCGCGCGCTCACGCCACGCTGCCGTACGCCTCGCGGTAAGCCAGCAGCCTTTCGCGCTGATCGGCCAAGGCTGCCGTGCTCCCGGTGAACGCCAGCAGGTCGCCCAACGTCGCCACGGCCACCACCGGCAGGCCATGTTCAGCGGCGACGGTTTGTGCCGCGGAGCGTCGGGTTTGGCTCGGATCGAGGTCCACGCCTCCCGCCACTTCCTGGCGATCGAGGGCAATCACAATGCCCGCCACCTGTCCGCCCGCGGCGGCGATGATGCCCAACGCCTCGCGGATCGCGGTGCCGGCGGTGATCACGTCATCCACGATCAACACCCGGCGACCGGTCAGTGGCGCGCCGATCAGCGTCCCGCCCTCGCCGTGGGCCTTGGCTTCCTTGCGGTTGAAGGCCACCGGCAGGTCGCGGCCGCGGCGCGCGTACTCGCAGGCCAGCGCCGTCGCCAGCGGAATGCCCTTGTACGCGGGGCCGAACAACAGGTCGAAGTCCACCCCGGCTGCGTCGACGGCGTCGGCGTAGCAGCCCGCCAGTTCGGCCAGGGTGGCGCCGGTGTTGAACAGGCCGGCGTTGAAGAAGTACGGGCTCAGGCGGCCCGACTTGAGGGTGAACTCGCCAAAGCGCAGCGCATCGGCGCGCAGGGCCAGTTCCAGGAAACGGGTGCGGTGGTCGCTCATCCGCATAGTGTCGGTCGCGCGCGACGTTTTCGCCACCCGGCGCATCCGGTACCCTGCCACCCTCGTTCATCAGCAGGGCCAAGCGCGTGCGGATCATCAGCTTCAATGCCAACGGCATCCGCTCGGCGGCCACCAAGGGCTTCTTCGACTGGTTCCGGGAGCAGGATGCCGACGTGCTGTGCCTGCAGGAGACGAAGGCGCAGGAGTCGCAACTGACCGATCCGCAGTTCCGCCCGGACGGCCACCACTGCTTCTACAAGGACGCGATCACCAAGAAAGGCTACAGCGGGGTCGCCATCTACGCCCGGCGCGAGCCCGACGAGGTGATCACCTCGCTGGGCCGCCCGTCGTTCGACGATGAAGGCCGCTACATCGAAGCGCGTTTCGGCAACCTCAGTGTGGTCAGCTTCTACATTCCCTCCGGCTCCTCGGGCGATGAGCGCCAGGGCTTCAAGTTCGAGGTGATGGAGTGGCTCCGCCCGGTGCTCGACGGCTGGCTGCGCAGCGGCCGCGAGTACGTGCTGTGCGGCGACTGGAACATCGTGCGCGGCAAGCTGGACATCAAGAACTGGTCCAGCAACCAGAAGAACTCCGGCTGCCTCCCGCCCGAGCGCGACTGGCTCAACGGCCTGTGCGCGGATGCGGCCGCCGAAGCCGATCCGGCCAACGGCCGCGGCTGGGTCGATGCCTACCGCGCACTGCACCCCGAGGGTCAGGACTACACCTGGTGGAGCAACCGCGGCGCCGCGCGCGCCAACAACGTCGGCTGGCGCATCGACTACCAGTTCGTCACCCCCGGCCTGCGCGACAGGCTGCGCGCCTGTTCGATCCTGCGCGAGCCGAGGTTCTCCGACCACGCCCCCTTCACCGTCGACTACGACCTCTGACAGGCGGGGTACGTCGGCGCCGTCTGGCCGGATAGGCGCGGTTGCCCCGGTGCCGGCGGCAACCGAACTCAGGCCGCCGCGCGCACGTCCGACTCGGCGATCGCACTGTCCACCAGCCCACGCCGCGACATCCACGCGAACAGCGCGACGCCCGGCAGCGCCACCACGGTGGTCATCAGGTAGAAGTCCACGTAGCCCATCTGCTCGATCAGGCCGCCGGCGGTCGTGCCGGTGACCACGCGTCCCACCACCGACGCCGCCGCGGACAGCAGCGCAAACTGCGAGGCGGTGAACGACAGGTTGCACAGTGCCGACAGGTACGCCACGACCGCCACCCCGCCGATGCCGCTGGCCACGTTCTCGAAGCAGATGGTGAAGGCCAGCAGCGAGTTGCTGTGGCCATTGGCCGCCAGCCAGGCGAAGGACAGGTTGGACACCGCCATCAGCACCAGGCTCAACAACACCGCCCGCTTCATGCCCAGCCGCGAATACAGCGCGCCACCGATGAAGATGCCGATCAGGTAAGCGAAGAAACCAAAGCCCACGTCGTAGGTGGCGATTTCGTCGTTGCTGAAACCCAGGTCGTCCAGCAACAGGCGCAGCGTCAGGTTGGCCAACGTGTCGCCGATCTTGTGCAACAGCACGAACAGCAATACCAGCCAGGCGCCACGGCGGGCGAAGAATTCGGTCAGTGGGCCCGTCACCGCGGCCAGCATCGCGTTCAGGCCACGCTTGGCCAGCGGTTCGCGGTGGCGCGCAGGCTCGCCCAGCCACAATCCCGCCACCACCGCGGGCGCCACGAATGCCGCGCACAGCACGTAAGCCATGCTCCAGCCCGCGCGCGCCGAAACCAGCAGCGCCAATGCGCCCGCGCTCACCGAACCGATTCGCCACCCGTACTGCGACATGCCCGAGCCCACGCCCAGTTGGCGCGGCTCCAGGATCTCGATGCGGTAGGCGTCGATCACGATGTCGAAGGTCGCGCCGGAGATGCCGACCAGCACCGCTGCAATCGCCACCGTCTGCAGCGATGTGTTCGGGTCCGCCACGCCCAGGAACACCACCGACGCGGCCACCATGGCGGCTGCCAGCACCAACCACGAACGGCGCTGGCCCAGGCGGTGCAGCAAGGGCAGGTGCATTCGATCCACCGCGGGTGCCCACAGGAACTTCAGGTTGTAGGCCAGGAACGCCAGCGAGAACGCCGTGACACTCTTCTTGCTGATTCCGTCCTGGGCCAATCGCGTGGTCAACGTCGCGCCGATCATCGCGTAAGGAAAGCCGGAGGAAATGCCCAGCAACAACGCCGCGATGGGTGCCCGCTCCAGATAAGGCTTGACCGAAGCCAGCAGGCCGGAGGTGGCGCGGGTAGGCGGTGCGGTTGCGGTCATCGGTGCGAGGCCATACAAGACAGACGCCACCATAACGTGCGCCATGGCGGCCGCGAAGCCCCCCGCAGGCCGTGACCGACGACCGTGCGAGCCACGTTCAATCCGGTTATGTTAGGCGCGAAAACGGACCCTTCCGATGAGCGAATCCCTGCAGATCCAACTCGATGCCGTGTTGCTGGAGCGCATCCGGCGCGTGGCGCAGGCACGCGGATGGAGCGAGCCTGCCACGCTCAGGCACCTGGTCGAGCACGGCCTGTTCGCGCTGGAGCCGCGTGGCGAGGCGCGCCTCGACGACCGTGACGCCAACATCCTGCAATCGGCCATCGCCGCGCTGGAAGGCATTCCCGATGACCCGGGCTTCTCCCTGATTGGTCGCGCAGGCGACGGTCAGGCCGGATAGATAGCGCCCAGCACCCGAAGCCCGCGCGCACCGGTGACGGCCGGCAGGTTGCCAGGGGATCCGGCCAGCGTCTGCCGGGCGAGCCAGGCGAAGGCCATGGCTTCCACGTAGTCCGGGTCCAGGCCGAGCGTCGCGGTGGACTGCACCGGCGTCCCGCCCAGCAGTTGCCCGATCCGGGTCATGAGGGTCGCGTTGCGCACGCCACCGCCACACACGAGTACCCGCCGCGTGTCCGGTTGCTCGCGGCGCAGCGCTTGGCAAACGGTTACTGCGGTGAGCTCCAGCAACGTAGCCTGCACGTCTTCCGGGGGCACATGGCCCTGAAGACGTGCATCCACCCAGTCCAAGTGGAATTGTTCACGCCCCGTGCTCTTGGGAGGCGGCAGGGCAAACCACGCCTCGTCCAACAGGCGCTCCAGGAGCGCGCGATCCACCGTGCCGCGTGCGGCAATCGCGCCATCGCGGTCGAAGGCGGCCCCAAACGTCCGTTGGCACCACGCGTCCATCAACGCATTCGCCGGTCCAGTGTCGAAGCCGCGCACCGGGCCCGACGCTGGCAGCAGGGTGAAGTTGCCGATGCCGCCCAGGTTGAGGATCGCCCGGTCTTCGTCCGACGCATGCAGTAACGCGGCATGGTAGGCAGGCACCAGGGGGGCGCCCTGTCCACCCGCGGCCACGTCGCGGCGGCGGAAATCGGCGACGGTCGTGATCCCGGTGCGTTCGGCAATGACGTTGCCGTCGCCCAGTTGCAGCGTGAACGGATGGCGCCCGTCGAATGCGGCCCCGGCGGGCCGGTGACGCAGGGTCTGCCCGTGGGACCCGATGGCGGTGATCGCATCCGGCGCGATGCCGGCTTCGGCCAGGAGCTGCATCGCCGCCTCGGCGAAGGCCTCACCAATGCGCACGTCCAGCGTGCCCACCTCGTCCAGCGAGTCGATCCGCGCGCCTTGCCCGATCGCCACCAGGCGATCGCGCAACTCCGGGGCCCACGCATGGGTGCGACCGACGACCAGTGCCCCGTGCGGCGTACCGTCGCGGTCGTCAAAACGCACCAGTGCCGCGTCGATGCCGTCGGCACTGGTGCCGGACATCAGGCCGATGAAAAAGCGAGGGCCCGTGGCAGGGTCGCGCACGGGCCCGGCAGGGACGGTCATGTGAGGATCAGGCCTTCGACTTGGCGCCCTTGCGCGGTGAGTCTTTGCTGGCCACCGCCTTGTCCGACTTCACTGGCGCCGCATCGGCGTAGATCACGTCTTCCACTTCCTGGATGCGGGCGAGCGCATTGCGGGTGTACTGCCGGAACGCGGCCAGTGCCGCACCGCTCAGCGGCTCCGGCGGCGGCATGGTTACCGAGAGCGGATTGCGATGTGCGCCGTTGATCTGGAATTCGTAGTGCAGGTGGGGACCGGTCGACAGGCCCGAAGTGCCCACGTAGCCGATCACCGCGCCCTGCGGAACGCGCTGGCCGGCGGTGTACTTGCCGAAGCGCGACATGTGCGCGTACAGGGTGGTGTAGCCGCGGCCGTGGTCGAGTTGCACCACGCGACCGTACCCACCCTTCCAGCCAACAAACTTCACCCGCGCATCGCCGGCGGCCATGATCGGGGTGCCGGTGCCGGCGGCGTAATCCACGCCCTTGTGCTGGCGCACGCGGCCCAGCACCGGGTGACGGCGCGAACCAAATCCCGACGTCAGGCGTGCGTACGGGATCGGCATGCGGATGAAGCTCTTCTTCAGCGGTCGCCCCTCGGCGGTGAAGTACTCCGGCTTGCCATTGCGCTCGAAGCGGAAGCCGCTGTGCAGCTTGCCACCCGCGGTGAACGTCGCCGCCAGCACGGGGCTGGTGGCCACCAGCTCGCCCTCGCGCCAGGTCTGCTCGACCACCACGCTGAAGCGATCCTTGGCCCCGACGTCCTCGTTGAAGTCGATGTCGTACTTGAAGATCTCGTCGGTCAGCGTATTGATCGCCTTCGCGCTCAGGCCCTGCTTGCGCGCCGAGCGGTACAGCGACTTGCCGACCTCACCGCTGATCACCACCGTACGGGTTTGCGTCGGTCGTTCGATCACCTTCTGCGTGACCGTCTCGCCGTTGATCGCCATTTCCACCCGGTGGGTGGCGTCGCGGTCGAAGCGGAAGCCACGCAGCGTGCCGTTGACGGGCAAGTCGAACGCCAGCTCGGTGCCCGGCTTCAGCCGGCGCAGGGCGTCTTTCGCCCCCGGCTGGTCCAGGATCGCGTGCATCACCGAAGCCGAAATGCCCAGGTCCTGGAACAATTCGCCGAGCGTCTGCCCGCGCTCCACGCGCACCACCTGCCAGCTGTCGCCCTGCGTTCCACGCAGCCGCGCGATCGGCAGCGGCGGCAGCGCCAACGCCATCGAATGCCGCGGCGCATGATGCGGCCGCTCCACTGCCAGCGGCTTGCCCAGACCCGGCACGATCGCCGCGACCAGCATGCCGATGGTGGCGAACAGGCTCGCGTGTGCCCAATGGCGGCGCGACCAGCGCCCATTGAAGCCATCGCCCATGTCCCGAGCCAGCACCGGTCGGTGCAAGGCAGCCTCGCGAAGGGCTTTCAGTCGTTCGCGACGTTCCTTGCCGGCGGTGTTGTCGGTCATTGGGTGCTCCCCCTACACGCGGTGCGTGAAATCCGCGTAACGCGCGTACCATAATCACGCGAGGACTTCGCGTCAAACCCTTGAGCTGAATGAAGTTTTTGACCCCAGTCCCATTTAACGCCGAATTAACTGCTACCTTTGAACGCCGTCATATTCAGTTTCGGCGCCCGCTGCGAGACCTCCCCCGTGCCTGTCCAAGTGTCCGTCCAAGAATCCCTCGACCTGATCGGCCGCGGCGCCGAGGAAATCCTCAAGCGCGACGAACTGGAGGCCCGCCTCAAGCTCGGCCGCCCGTTGCGCATCAAGGCCGGCTTCGACCCCACCGCCCCTGACCTGCACCTGGGCCACACCGTGCTGCTCAACAAGATGCGGCAGTTCCAGGACCTCGG
>CBFGOS010000108.1:0-7168 GCA_965650425.1 uncultured Lysobacter sp.
CTGACCGGCGCGCTGGTCATCGACCGTGCCCGGGGCCTGGGCTTCGCCGGCCTGTCCGAGCGCTGCGACGCCGAAGGCGCACGCCTGATGCACGAGGCGCTGGGCCTGCGCGCAACCCTGCTGTTCGACCTGGCCGAAGGCGAGTACCACACCAACGTGGTACTGGCGTTGCTGGCCGGCCGCGCCGCGGTGATCTGCCCCAAGGGCTTCGCCGAGCCGGCCGCGGTGGAGGCCATCAGCGAGCTCTACGCCCCCCACGCGGTGCTCTGCACTCCCGAGGAACACGCCGCCTTCGTTGGCAACTGCATCGCCCTGACCGCGGACCGGGTGTGGATGAGCGCCAACGCCGGCCGCGCCCTGACGGCCGCGCACCGCGACCAGCTGGGGGCCGCCGGCTTCGAGGTCGGCACCGTGGAACTGGATGCCATCGAGGCGGGTGGGGGTTCGCTGCGCTGCTGCGTGGGCGAGATCTTCTAGGCCGCCCGGGGCCCGGGGACTGGCGCCGGGCGCCAACGCACGTCATCCTGAATGGAGGCCAGCGCGTGAAGGAAAAGTTCAGACCGGATTCACTGCCCCATTCCAAGAATGGCGTCATTCCGGTTGAACCGGCCCTTCGCACCGCCTGCCACCCGATCCTGGGAGTTCCATGAATCGCCCCGCCGTCCGCGTTGCATCGATCGCTCTGACCGTCGCCGCCCTGCTGGGCGCGGGCGATGCCATGGCCCAGCTGCGTGGCGTGGTGCCCGAGCGTGCGCCGGTGGCGCAGGACATGGGCCGCGACCGTGACGATGACCGCCGCCCCCGCGACCATGACCGCCGCGGCGGCAATGCCGCGTTGGCCGAGGCGGTGCGCCGCGTCGAGCGCCGCACCGGCGGCCAGGTCCTGAGTGCCGAGCGCGTGCCCTACGATGGCCGCGACGTCAGCCGGGTCAAGGTCGTCGATTCCAGCGGGCGGGTCCGCGTGTACATGGAAGACCCGCCCGAGCCGCGCCGTACACGTGGCGACGACGACTGACGCCCCAGAGTAGCGCTTTGGCGGGACCCGGGCGTGCGTTGCCGGGCCGCCGCAACCGATAGCCGGAAAGGAAACAGGAGTTCCCATGCGCATATTGCTGGTCGAAGACGAAGCCCCGCTCCGCGAAACCCTTGCCGCGCGCCTGAAGCGCGAAGGCTTCGCGGTAGATGCGGCCCAGGATGGCGAGGAAGGCCTGTACATGGGCCGCGAGGTGCCATTCGACATCGGCATCATCGACCTGGGCCTGCCCAAGATGTCGGGCATGGAACTGATCCAGGCGCTGCGCGCGGAGGGCAAGAAGTTTCCGGTGCTGATCCTGACCGCGCGCTCCAGCTGGCAGGACAAGGTCGAAGGCCTCAAGCAGGGCGCCGACGACTACCTGGTCAAGCCGTTCCACGTCGAGGAGCTGCTGGCACGCATCAACGCGCTGGTCCGCCGCGCCGCCGGCTGGAGCAAGCCGACCCTGGAATGCGGTCCGGTCGTGCTGGACCTGGCCGCGCAGACGGTCACCGTCAGCGGCGCCAACGTCGACCTCACCAGCTACGAGTACAAGGTGCTGGAGTACCTGATGATGCACGCCGGCGAACTGGTCTCGAAGGCCGACCTGACCGAGCACATCTACCAGCAGGACTTCGACCGCGACTCGAACGTGCTGGAGGTCTTCATCGGCCGCCTGCGCAAGAAGCTGGACCCGGACGGCGCGATGAAGCCGATCGAGACCGTGCGCAGCCGCGGCTACCGCTTCGCGATTCCGCGCACGGGCGAATGACGTCGACGACGACGCGCCGGCTGCCGGCGCCGTAGCGCCGACGGGGTGAGAAGGGGTTCTGGGGGCACGGATTGAGCTGGAGGCAACCGCTTTCCCTGCAGGCGCGCCAGGTGCTGGTGGCCAGTCTTGGACTGGTCGCCTTTCTTGCGTTGGCCGGCTATGCGCTCGACCGCGCCTTCCTCGAGACCGCCAAGGGCAACCTGCGCGAGCGCATGCGCAGCTATGCGCTCGCGTTTGCCGACAGCGACTTCGCCCGCGACGGCTCCTTCATCCCCCCGTATGACCTGCCCGACCCGCGTTTCGAGCGCCCGGGCAGCGGTCTATATGCCGAGGTAGTGTTCCCCAGTGGACACTGGGACTCGCCTTCGGCGATCGGTCCGGAGTTGCCGGAGGGCCGCCTGCTCAAGGGGCAGGAGGAGATCTTCGAGGGGCCATTGCAGATCACCGAGATCAGCGGCGCCAAGGGTGAGGCGTACCGCTACGGGCGCGGCCTGATCTGGAGCATGGAAGGCAGCAAGGCGGAGTTCGCCTACACCGTCTACATCTTCGAGGACACCACCGCGCTCAGCCGCCAGGTCCAGGTGTTCCGCCAGGAGTTGTGGCGCTACCTCGGCGGCGCGGGGCTGATCCTACTGCTGCTGCAGACCGTGATCCTGCGCTGGAGCCTGCTGCCGCTGCGCCGCGTGATCCACGAACTCAAGCGCGTGCAGCGCGGCGCTGCCTCGCGCATGAGTGAGCGCCACCCGCGCGAGCTGGAACCGCTGGCCGAGAGCATCAACGCGTTCATTGAGAGCGAACGCGAGAACCTCGATCGCCAACGCAATACGCTGGCCGACCTGGCGCACAGCCTGAAGACGCCGCTGGCGGTGCTGCGCGCGCGGGTGGACAGCGATGCCACCCAGGGCGAACTGCGCGAGGAAGTGATCACCCAGGTGGGGCGGATGAGCGACCTGGTGTCCTACCAGTTGTCGCGTGCGGCGCGTTCAGGGCATGCCCTGTTCGCTGCGCCCATCGCCATCGAACCGCATGCCGAAGAGATCGTGCGGGGGCTGGAAAAGGTGTACGCCGGCAAGGGCGTGCTGTGCGAGTTCGATTTGAACGAGGGCGTGCAGTTCTACGGCGAGCCGGGTGACTTGCAGGAGTTGCTGGGCAACCTGCTGGAGAATGCCTTCAAGTGGGCGCGCTCGCGCGTGCTGTTGACCGTACACGTGGGCGAGACGGCGCCCGGCCGGCGGCCGGGCCTGCTGATCGCGGTGGACGACGATGGGCCGGGCATTCCACCGGAAAAGGTGGCGCTGGTGCTGCAGCGCGGCGTGCGCGGCGACGAGCGCGTGCAGGGGCACGGCATCGGGTTGTCGATCGTGCAGGACCTGGTGAAGGGTTATCGCGGCACGTTGGACGTGCGCAAGTCCGAGGAACTGGGTGGGGCGCGGTTTGAGGTGGTGTTGCCGCCGGGGTTGTGAGGTGGTTTGCGTGGTGGGACGGAGTTTGGCGACGCTGAACTTCCGCGCTTTATGCAAATGGCGAGGGACCGTAAAAGCGCGTCAGGTGCGCCGCCACGGCGGGCATCGCGGCGCGCAGCGTGTGCGGGTCGCTGAAGTGGTACTCGGTCAGCACCGCGAAGAATTCCTCGGGTGCTTCGGCGGCATACGGATCGATCGCCGTTTCCTGGTCGGCGTCGACTTCGAGGCAGAAGGCATCGTAGGCGGCCTGGAAGTCGCGGGCCCATTCGCGCTGCCACTCGCGTGGCAGCGCAGGCGTGCCGTCGAGCAGGCCGTCCAGCACGTCGAGCTTGTGCGCGATCTCGTGCACCGCCACGCAGTAGCCGGCGCGTGGATCCTCGCAGTCGGCCAGGATGTCCGCCCACGACAGGATCACCGGGCCCGCGTCCCAGGCCTCGCCAATCAGTTCGTCGTCCCATTCGTGCATCACGCCAGCGGCATCGACGTGGCTGCGGTTCACTCGGAACGCCTCCGGATAGACGATCAGCTGCGACCAGCCGTGCAGGCCTTCGGCGCCGAACTCCAGCAGCGGCAGGCAACACAGTGCGGCGAGCATGCAGCGCTCGCGGTCGTCGAGCGTCAGGCCATCGACCGGGGTGATGGTCTTTTCATGCAGGAAACGCGCGGCGAGTGTCGCCAGCAGCGCTTGGCGTTCGCCGGACAGGGCGGCCACCCAGGGCAGGCGGTCGACGGTGGCCTGCCATCGGTCATCGGCAATGGGCGCAGGACCGCCGCGAAGGCGGCGCAGGAAACCGATCACGGGGCTACCGCCGGGGCGTGGCCGGAACCGCCTGGGGTTCCGTCAGCGGAACATGCCCGGCAGGAAGCTGTGCCAGCGCGGCGACTGCAGGCGCGAAGGCGCATCGCCGTGCACGCTGGGGCGCGGCTTGGTGGGCTTGGCCGCGGCCGGATAGCGCGGGGCCTCAGCGGCGGCCGTGCGCTCCTCGTCCTGGCCGCTGCAGGCGCCATTGGCGTCGGCATGCTTGACGTCGCGGGCGGCGACCGTTGCGCTGGCCAGGACAAGCAGCAGGAGCAGGCTGGTACGGAGCATGCGGTCGGCCCTCGGCCGGAGGAAGGAGACAGAGTAACCGGCGGACTATAGCGTGAAATCCGGCAGGCCGTCGGATCGCGTCGGATTGCTGCAATGCGACATGGTTCAGCCGCGGACCTGCTCCACACTCGGCGCCATGTCAGCACCATCCTTGGCCGTACGGCCGCCCGAATTCGAACTGCTCACCGCTCCCACCTTGCGTCGCGCCCTCATCGCCGGGGCGCGCCGGGTCATGGCCGACCGCGACCACCTCAACCGCATCAACGTGTTTCCGGTGGCCGACGGCGACACCGGCAACAACCTCGCCCAGACCCTGGGCAGCCTGGTCAACGGCGCGCTGCGACGCCGCAGCCGCCACGTGGGCGAGTTGTTGCAGCGCGTCGGCAATGACGCCATCGACGGCGCGCGGGGTAACTCCGGCGCCATCCTCGCTCAGTTCTTCTTCGGTGCCGCCGAGCAGGCGCGGGAATGGGCGGCGATGGACGCGGCGGGCCTGGCGTCGGCCGCACGGCGCGGGGCCGACAGCGCCCGTGCCGCGCTGGCGCACCCGGTCGAAGGCACCATCCTCAGCGTCATCACGGCGTTCGCCGAGGCCCTGGAAGAGGCCGTGCGCCGCGATGCCACGCTGCTGCCGCGGGGCGGTTTCACGACTGCGCTGGCCCGTGCGCGGCAGGCGCTGGCCGACACCCCGCGCCAGATGGCGGCGCTGCAGAAGGCCGGGGTGGTCGATGCCGGCGCCAAGGGCTTCGTCGACCTGCTGGAAGGCATGGCCGACTACCTGCAGGGTGGCCCGCGTGCGGCGCGTGCGCGCGCCGAGGCTGTGCATGACGAGGCCCACGCCGGTTGCGGTGATGCACACCCCGCGCACGATGCGGTGGATCCCGCGCGGCGCTGGTGCGGCGAATGCCTGGTGCTGGGCACCGCCATCGACCGCAACGCCTTGCGCGACGCGCTGGAGGCCATCGGCGCCGACTCGCTGGTGCTGGCGGGCGGGGCCACGCGGATGCGCGTGCATGCGCACGTGGGCCAGCCGCAGGCGCTGTTCGATGCCTGCGCGGCGCACGGCCAGGTCGAGGCGATGAAGGCCGACGACATGTTGCGCCAGCAGCACAGCAGCGATGCGGGCCGCCGCGTGGCCGTGGTCACTGACAGCGCCGCTGACCTGCCGGAGGTGCTGGCCGAGCGCTATGACATCCATCTCGTCCCGGTGCGGGTCAACGTCGACGGGCGGGACTACCTCGACAAGGTCGGGCTGGCCACCGCAGATTTCTACCGGCGCATGGCTACCGCGCGCGACGTGCCGCGCACCAGCCAGCCGCCGCCGGGCGACTTCCGCCGGCCGTTCGAATTCCTGCTCGCGCACCACGAGGCGGTGTTGTACGTGGGGCTGTCGCGCGCGGTGTCCGGCACGCTGCAGTCGGCCGAGCATGCGGCGGCCCGCGCCGGACAGGGGCGCGTGCACGTGGTCGACAGCATCAACGTGGCCGGCGGACAGGGACTGCTCGCGTGGCGCGCGGCGGAGCTGGCCGCCGCTGGCCTTGCGCTGGACGAGATCGTGGCGGAAGTCGAGCGCCTGCGCCCCCTGACGTTGACCTGGGCCATGGCCCGCGACATCCGCCACGCGGTCCGGGGTGGGCGGATTCCGGCCTGGGCCGAGCCGGTGGTGCGCCTGACCGGACTGACGCCCGTCGCGCGCGTCCGCGACGATGGCCGTCTGAAGGTGGCCGCAGGTTTGCTTGCCCGCCACCGCGCTCCGGAAGCCTTCGCGCGCCATGTCGCCAAGCGCTTGCCGGGGGGTGTGCGCTGGCGCGCGATCGTGGGCCACTGCGATGCCGAAGTCGACGGTGCCCGGTTGCTGCAGGCCCTGCGCGAGGGCGTGGACGTGGCCGAGGCGCACCTGGTGGAAACCGGTCCGGCCATCGGCGCGCATGCCGGACGCGGTGCGCTGGTGCTGGCGGTGCAGCCGGCGCCATGAGCGCTCGCGCATAATCGCGCCATGCTCCTGTCCGAACTGTTTCCATCGCCCGCCAATGCCGCGCTCCTCGCGCTGGCGGCCTACCTGCTGGGCTCGCTGTCCGGCAGCCTGCTGCTCGGACGATTGCGCGGAGTGGACATCCGCACGCAGGGCAGCGGCAACGCGGGCGGTACCAATGCGTTCCGTACCCAAGGCGCGAAATTCGCACTCGGCGTGGTGGTGTTCGACATTGGCAAGGGTGCCGCGGCCGCTTGGCTGGGCCTGCGCATCGCGCCGGTGGGCGTGCCCTTGGCCGTGCCGGCGCATGGTTACCTGGCGGCCTTCGCGGCGGTGCTGGGCCATGTCTGGCCGCTGTGGCATGGCTTTCGCGGCGGCAAGGGCGCGGCGACGCTGGCGGGTGCGCTGGCCGTGCTGTGGCCGTGGGCGCTGGGCGCCATCGTGCCGACCTGGCTGCTGGTCATCATCGCTACCGGGTACGTGGGGTTGGCGAGCGTGCTGGCGGTGCTGTTGCTGCCCTTGATGGCGTGGTGGAGCGGGGCGGAGGCGCCGCGCATGGTGTTCGCCGTCGGCACGGCGGCATTGGTGGTCTTCACCCATCGCGCCAACCTGCAGCGGCTGGCGGCGGGCACCGAGTCGCGGTTTGCCCAGGCGCGGCTGTTGCACCGCCTGCGCCGGGGCGACTGATGGACGATCGCCTGCTGCTGGAACAGCTCATCGCCGGGCCGGCCACGGGTGACGCGCTCGCGCGCCATGCCGGCCTGACCCGTGCGGCAGTGTGGAAGCGCATCGAGGCGCTGCGCGAGGCCGGCGTGCCGATCGAGGCCAAGCCGGGGCGCGGTTACATGCTGGCCGGGCC